>JAIUYC010000420.1 GCA_020216575.1 Coleofasciculus sp. S288
AGTTCACCGTATTTTTTGTATAAATCTTTGGTAACTTTGTAGGAACCACCGTAGTGACCTACGTCTTCACCGAGAACGAATACCGTGTCATCGCGTCCCATTTCTTCATCAATGGCGGCGCGTAGAGCATTGAAGAAAAGTGTTTCTGCCATCAGTACCTCACCAAATGCGGCAAAAGTGATCCTAGCATTGCCTATGCCTGCAATGAGAAGTTACAGGTATGGGAAGAATGCGATCGCTATGCCTTTAGTCGCTGATTCAGGGGAAGGTGGGGGAGTATCCTCCATCTCTCCTATACTTCTGTCGAGGGATGAGCTTAATACTACTTTTTTAAAGAAGCTGATTTTGATCTTCTCCAGCTTTGTCTAAACCCGTAAGCAATAGTTAGCAACCCAATCAATCCCTGCTGATATAGAGGAAGGGGTGTTCGATATTTTTTTATAAGCTCTTCAACACGGCGATTTGCCTGACCGTTTTTCTTATCATTGAAGGTTTTTGTATTATCGATAAACCGATAGTTACCCCACGTTTCATCGACATACTTCACCTGAGCTACTGGAACAGCTCTGAGAATAAAATCTAAATCCATTACATAGTGTTCATCTACATCATATAATCCTATTTTATCGTGTAATGATTTGTGGCAAAAATAAGCCGACGGATTTTCTGGAAAACTTCTACTCACTAGGATATAATTGAAATTTAACTTTCTCGGTTTATTTAAGCGAACAGCAATATCCCCCTCTTTCAAAACTTTACAGTTGCCGACTACTAAACTTGGTTCAGGTAGATTTAAAAATAGGCTTTGTATACGTTTAAGTACCTCTGGCTCATAAAAATCATCCGCATTTAAAATTCCAATAATGCTCCCTCTTGCCATTGCAATTCCCTTATTCATTGCATCGGATTGCCCCTTGTCTTTCTGAGAAACCCACCGAATATGTGAATATTTCTCTGCATATCGTTTAATAATTTCAACACTTCTGTCTGTTGAACCTCCATCTACAATGATATGTTCTACATCTAGACAAGCTTGATCTATGACATTCTGAATACAGGATTCAATGAATTTATCACAATTAAATATCGGAGTGATTATACTGATCAAGATATTTTTCCCTCTTCGTTAATTTGCTTATTTATATATTATTTCAAGCTTCTAAGTTCAGCCATGAAACCGAGACATCTTTATTAAAATTTTTAATCTCTGAAAAAATAAAACAACTTGTTTCATTCCATGTTTAAAGACGTGAAAAAATCTAGCAATCTGCCTTCATACCTCTACCTTATGAAAATAACTTTAAAATCTTTTAAAAACAGGGATAATCAAGTTTTAAAGTGCTGATAGAGAGCTAACAGAAATGCCGAGAGCAGGTGTCATTTGGATAAGGTTAAGTCATCTTGGAAGCGGTAAACCTTTTTACCTTGCTGCTTCTCCTTTAACCTGAGCTTGACAAGACGATCGCTAAATCACCCAGTCAGGCGATCCAACGAGAGGAGGGCGATCGCATAATGCCGTCATACCTTGAGAGTAGGCTCTCTGGTAGTATGCACGCTTTATGCAAATCCCCATGTTTCGCAACGTCAATCGCTCAGCTCCCTGGCTCGTGGCACTGCTCGCCATTGGAGTGGTGGGTACTGCTACTACCGCTTACCTGAAGGTTCAAACGACGACATCTCAAACTGAGATTGCGGAGTTGACGATCCCTGTGGTGTCTAAGAATTTGACCGTTCAAATTAAAGGGAATGGCGTAGTCCAAGCCGTGCAACGCACCAACCTTAGCCCTAAAAACCCAGGTCAAGTCGTCCAACTCCATGTCGATGAAGGAGACTGGGTTAAGCAAGGGGATATCATCGCTCGCATGGATTCGGGGCAATCTCAAGCTCAGGTGAATCAATTCAAAGCTGCTTTGGCGAGAACCGAAGCTGAACTAACTCAAAAGCGTGCGGGAACGCGCCAAGAAGAAATTACCCAAGCGAAGGCGCGTTTAGCTCAACTTGAAGCGCGTCTGGCACAATTGCGATCGGGTAGCCGTCCCGAGGAAATTGCTCAGGCAAGGGCGAAAGTGGAAGACGCTCAAGCTCAGGTTGAGCTGACTCAACTCCAACTCAGACGATATCAGAGTTTAGCTAACCAACAGGCAATCAAACGCTCCGAACTCGATGAACGTATCACAGAAGATCGCCGTGCTCAAGCGACTCTTCGCGAAGCTCAGCAACGGCTGGCAGAATTGAAGAATGGCACGCGCCCCGAAGAAATTGCTCAAGCTGAAGCCCAAGTTGCAGAAGCGAGGAGTGAGTTAACGCAACTCCAGAACGGCACGCGCCCGGAAGAAATTGCTCAAGCTGAAGCGCAAGTCGCAGAAGCAAGAGCGCAGTTGCAGTACTATGAAACCCAGCTTGACGATAATCTAATTCGCGCACCATTCTCCGGCTTGATTACGCGACGCTATGCCCAAGTCGGTGACTTTGTGACGCCAACCACCACTGCCTCTTCCAGCGACGGTGCTACGTCCACCTCGATTGCTGAACTATCCAGTGGTTTGGAAGTTGAAGGCAAAGTCCCCGAAGCCAACATTGCTCAAATTAAAGCGGGACAGCAGGTTGAAGTTCGAGCAGATGCCTACCCCGATGAAGTATTTAAGGGAACGGTGAAGTTAATTGCCCCCAGAGCTGTCAAGGAAAACAATGTTACCTTTTTCCGAGTTAAGGTCGCGCTGCAACCCGGTCAAGACGAACTCAAGTCGGGGATGAATGTCAAGTTGGCTTTCCTCGGCAACCAAATTGAAAACGCAGTAACGGTTCCCCTGGCTGCTGTTGTTACTAAAAACGATGGTCAAACTGGAGTTCTCGTGCCGGATGCCAAAGGTCAAGCTCAATTTCGACCCGTTACTCTTGGGGCAACAGCAGGCGATCAAATTCAGATTCTTGAAGGGGTAAAAGCGAGAGAGCGAATCTTTATCAGTCCGCCACCCGGTCAAAAAGTTGACGGCGTTGACACACTTAATCTCTAGGGTTAAAGGTTAGCCGATTACCTACTATGAGTTGTCGCTTATAGCAAAAGAATAAAAATTTCTGACTTATGACCCCTGTAAGGGCGGGTTTATCGAATTGATTAACGGGGAAGCAGATATCTGGGTTAAACCCGCCCCTACAATTCCTGACCCCTGACCCCTGTACAGACGCGACATGTCGCGTCTCTACAACTCCTGACCCCTATTTGTAAGTAAGATGGATATTCTCGAAAGCATCAAAATGGCCGTCACAACTCTGACTGCTAATAAGTTACGTAGCACTCTGACAATGTTGGGCATGATTATTGGGAATGCCTCTGTCATCGCAATTATTGGGATTGGACAGGGGACTCAAACGTTTATGACCCAGAAGTTAGAGGCATTAGGTCCCAATTTGCTGACTGTCTATACCAATAATGAGGACAATCAGGGTTTAGCGACCCAAGAACATACGCTGGTGCTATCCGATTTGGAGGCGATTGACTCTCAAGTTCCGGCAGTCAAGGATGCAACGGCTCACATTTTTATGGCTGGTGCGCCGATTACCTATGGTAGTAAAACGATACAAACTAGCTTGCTGGGAACAACGCCAGCAACAATTCAAGTCCGGAATGTTTCTGTAGGGATTGGTCGATTTTTTAACGCGGATGAACAGCAACAACAGGCTCAAGTCGTTACCTTGGGTCCCACCTTTGCTCGCAAGCTGTTTGGGAGTGAAACTCCGCTCGGTAAAGAGGTGCAAATTAATAATGTATCCTTTCAGGTGATTGGGGTGATGAAGGCGAAAGGGTCTTTTCTGGGGCAAGACCAAGATGACATCGCCATGATACCCATCACTACGATGGCAACGCAAATTGCCGGACGGGAGTCTCCGTATGGCATCCCAATTGATTACATTGAGGTGTCTGCTAAGGGGAAGGAAAGTATTAGAACGGCGGCGTTTCAAATGACGAACTTGCTCTCGCGCCGTCATGGGAAAAAGGACGTTAAAATCAGCACTCAAAAATCATTCCTGGATTTGGTTGGTCAGATGACGGGAGCAATGAGTCTGATGTTAGCCGCGATCGCAGGGATTTCTCTGGTTGTGGGAGGCATTGGCATTATGAATATTATGCTGGTGTCGGTGACCGAGCGGACGAAGGAGATTGGCTTGCGTAAGGCAATTGGCGCAACGCAGGGAGATATTCTGGCTCAATTCATGATCGAAGCGATTATTCTGTCGTTTGCCGGAGGGTTTGTCGGAACAGGCATTGGCATTGGTGGGGTGATGATTGTTGCTGCTTTGACACCGTTGCAACCTGCTGTACCCTTGGGCGCGATCGCAGTTGCTGTAGGAATTTCTGGTAGCATTGGTCTGATTTTTGGAGTCGTACCCGCCAAACAAGCGGCTAAACTCGATCCAATTGTGGCGCTCAGAAGTGCTTAAAAACTTAGGTTCAGGGAATCTTGCCTTATCAGGCTAAAATCAAGCCATCTAGTAGCCGCTTGTAGCAAAACAAATCTTATGCGTCGCTTGCGATATCTACCTTGGCGATCGCTACTCCAGGTTTCTGGTCAAACGATTGTAATTGTTATCCTGCTGGAAGTCGTACTCACCGTAGGATACACACAATCTTTTGCAATCCGTAGAACCCTTTCTTTGCTATATGCCCCTCCGTTAGGTTTAGTCATAACCTTAATGGCAGCAGTTGGTGTAGGGGTTCTAGCCGTTTACTTACTCCAACGCTTTTATCCTCAAGTGCTCATCAATTCTGCTACCTTATGGGCCTTGATTCCTTGTTTAGCCCTCGTTATTTTTTTGAAATCGCTACTGCCCCTACCAGGTTTTCTCGCGACTTTAACCACTGCTCAGTTAGTTGGTATTATTGTTGGGGTCTTTTGGAAAGGTCGTCCCTACTGGCGGTAGCTAAGTAGGTCGGCATTAATATTTGTCGTTGAGACAAGGCAGAAGGATTGAGCCACTCCCCCGTTTATAAAACGGGGGATTCAGGCATCAGACAGGGATTGCAGGCTGAGCCTGTCTGACATCCCCTACGCCTAG
>JAIUYC010000421.1 GCA_020216575.1 Coleofasciculus sp. S288
AAGTCTAACTTGCGATTCATTGTTCTTTCTGGCGAGTTAACATCCTGTCAACTGTACAAGAAGCTACGCAACCTGTTTCAAGATAAGGTTCGCTTTTTCAATGTTTACGGTCAAACCGAAACCATCGGGAACTGTGCTTATGCTGTTCCTGAAGAGTTTGACGCCGAGCAGGGATATTTACCGGTTGGTTATCCCTATCCCCACAACAAAGCCTACATTCTAGATGAAGACCTCCAGCCAGTGCTGCCAGGGGAGATTGGTGAGCTGCATATGGCTGGCGGTTGTCTAGCTCGCGGTTACCTCAACCGTCCGGATCTCAATGCCGAAAAATTTATCTCAAATCCTTTTGTAGAGAATATCACCTCTGAGTCATTTGATCAGCTCTTCAAAACTGGTGACCTAGCTCGCTATTTACCGGATGGAGCTATAGAACTCTTAACTCGCGTTGACTTTCAGGTAAAGCTCCGAGGAATGCGCGTTGAGCTAGGGGAAATTGAGTCAGCGCTGGAGCAATATTCCGGCATCAAGCAAGCTGTGGTTGTCGCAAGGGAGGACATACCGGGGGAAAAACGTCTTGTAGCTTATGCTGTTCCTGAATTTCATTCAGAGGAAATCATCTCAAATGTTCTATCTAGAGAATTGCGGCGTTTTCTAGAACAGAAGCTGCCCGACTACATGGTGCCTTCTGCCTTTGTGTTCTTGGATACCCTACCGCTTACACCGAACGGAAAACTCGATCGCCTTTCCCTACCCGCCCCGATTCAAGACAACTCCGACCCGAATAGAGCATTTGCGGCTCCCCAAGATGATTTGGAACTCCAGTTAACGCAGATTTGGGAAAAGCTTTTGGGTGTTCAGTCGATTGGAATCAAAGATGACTTTTTTGAGCTAGGGGGGAATTCGCTCCTCGCCGTGCAACTCGTTACTGAAATTCAGAAAATATCTGGCACAAATCTACCCCTGACTGCCCTACTCGAAGCATCGACAGTGGAGCAGATGGCTAATATTCTCCGCCAGCCCATTCAAACCGACTGGCCTGTACTCGTTCCAATTCGTTCAACGGGTTCCAAAAAACCTCTGTTCTGTATTCACGCAATTGGTGGGCCTGTCCTGTTTTATCGCGATTTGGTACGGTATTTAGACCCAGAGCAACCCCTTTACGGGCTACAGTCAAAAGGGCTAGATGGAAAACAAACTCCTCTAACTCGGGTCGAGGACATGGCAGCTCTCTACATCAAAGAAATGCGTACTGTTCAACCGGAAGGTCCCTATTTTATTGGAGGTCACTCCTTTGGAGGCTTAATAGCCTATGAGATGGCTCAGCAGCTCCATGCTCAAGGTCAGAAGGTGGCTCTGTTAGCCTTCTTTGATGTTATAACACCCAAACTAGCAAAGACCTCCCCACCATTGCTACGGTTTGTGCGTACTCACTTAATTAATTTTTGGCGCACAGAAACGAAAGATAAGCTGAACTACTTTATGAAGCGAGTGAAGTGGTATCAACTCAGGAAGGAAGTTAGGAAAAATGAGTACAAAGAACACTTACAAAAGCAAAAAGTAAACGCCATTCCGATGTTACATGTTCTAGATACCAACTACCAAGCATCTATGAGTTATGAGCCTAAAACTTATCCAGGAAAAGTGACGGTTTTCCGAGCCATGGAACAGTCTCCACGCTCGGCTCACGATCCCTACATGGGTTGGGGTGAACTTGCGACTGGAGGAGTTGAAAGCTATGAAATTCCTGGTTCTCACCTGAATATAGTAGAAGAACCAAATGTCAAGTTTCTAGCCGAAAAACTGAGCGTTTGTTTAAATAAGGCTCAGGCAAATTATGTTTATCTAGTTCAACAATGAGCCGCTTACTCAATTCAGTCAGAATTTAGCTGACTTGGTTGTAATTCTTCCTAAGAATATCGGCTTCCTTAAGCTTGAAAAAAAGTTGGATAAAAAAAACACACTAGGACTAGACTAGTTTGTCAATTTGGGTTTGCTCTGCCTTAACAGGAATCTAACTTAAATAAGTGAAAAGCCCCCTCAGTAGTGTATTTAAGTAGAGCGCTCATCATTTTAAATTACTAAATCAGTAGTATGGATAAGTTGTTTGAGTCGCAGGTCAGTATTACCCCAGATGCTATTGCCGTAAGCTTTGAGGAACAGCAGTGGACTTATCGAGAACTCAATGCTAAGGCAAACCAGTTAGCTAACTATCTCAAAAAGCGCGGCGTAGCCCCTGAAGTTTTGGTGGGGATTTGCGCTGAACGCTCCCTGGATATGGTGGTGGGAATTCTCGGCATCCTCAAGGCAGGTGGTGCTTATGTTCCCCTAGACCCTGCCTATCCAAAAGAACGGCTTGCTTTCATCCTAGAAGAAACTAAAGTACCGTTGCTGCTGACCCAAAGCCATCTATTCGACGTACTTCCCCAATCAGAGGCATCAGTTATCTACCTGGACAAAGAGTGGGAAACCATTGCCCAAGAGAGCGAACAAACGCCTCCCAGTCAGGTAACGCCGCAAAATCTTGCCTACATTATGTACACGTCTGGCTCCACAGGCAAGCCAAAAGGGGTGCAAATGCCCCGTGCTAGTGTTCAGCAATACCTTCAGGCAATCACCCAGGTGTTACCGATTCAGCCGGACGATGTTTATCTTCATGTTGCTTCTTTTTCATTTTCTTCCTCAGTCAGGCAGTTAATGCTGCCTCTATCCCAAGGGGCGAAAGTCATCCTTGCCACCCGCGACCAAACCAAAAATCCCCTAAGCTTGTTCAAGTTGATCCAAAAACAGGGTGTTACTGTCTTTGATGGCGTAGCCTCAGTTTGGCGTTATGGACTGTTGGCATTAGAAAATCTCGATAGGACACACACTGAGGCACTACTGAAATCTAAATTGCGATTTATTGTCCTTTCTGGTGAGTTAACATCCTGCCAAGTGTACAAAAAGCTACGTGACCTGTTTCAAGATAAGGTGCGCTTTGTCAATCTCTACGGTCAAACCGAAACCATCGGTAGCTGTGCTTATGCGGTTCCAGAAGAGTTTAACGGCGAACAGGGGTATTTACCTGTCGGTTATCCCTATCCTCACAACAAAACCTACATTCTTGATGAACACCTCCAGCCAGTGCCGACCGGGGAGATTGGTGAGCTACATATGGCTGGCGGTTGTCTAGCTCGTGGCTACCTAAACCGTCCCGATCTTAATGCGTCTAGGTTTATCGATAACCCCTTTGTCCAGGCAGACTCTAGTGAGTATCAGTCATTTGGGCGACTTTTCAAAACGGGCGACCTGGCTCGCTATTTGCCAGATGACATTATAGAAGTCGTGGGTCGGGTTGACTTTCAGGTGAAGCTGCGGGGCTTGCGCGTCGAGTTAGGGGAAATTGAGTCAGCCTTGGAGCAATACCCTAGCATCAAGCAAGCTGTGGTCATCGCCAGAGAAGACACATCAGGAGAAAAACGTCTGGTAGCCTATGGTATTCCTGAGTTACCTTCTGATGAGATCAACCAAACTGCTCTATCCAAGAAACTGCGCCATTTCCTAGAACAGAAGTTGCCCGACTACATGGTGCCTTCTACCTTTGTGTTCTTAGATAGCTTACCGCTCACCTCTAATGGAAAACTCGATCGCCTCTCCCTATCAGCGCCTCACCAGGAATCCTCATTGGAGAAGCCTTCTCCTGCGACTCCTACAGATGATTTAGAAGTCCAATTGCTCCAGATTTGGGAAAAGCTTTTGGGTGTTAAGGGCATTGGTACGCAAGACAATTTCTTTGAGTTAGGAGGACACTCGCTCCTCGCCGCGCAGCTATTCAGTGAAGTTGAGAAAATATCGGGTAAAAAACTTTCTCTAGCTGCTCTGTCCCAGGCACCGACGATTGAGGAATTAGCCAACCTCCTGGCAAAGGATGAACAGTTAATTCCTGAATCAACTCTTTTGGAAATTCAAAGAGGGGGTTCCAGAATCCCTCTATTCGGTGTCCATGTGCTTGGCGATGGCTTCCATTTCTACCGACCTCTAATCACTCACTTAGATCCGGAACAACCAGTTTATGGCTTGGCATCGCAAAGTCTCGGTATAGCACAGCGTTTCCTGAACCGAGTAGAAGATATGGCAGCTCACTATATCAAAGATATGCGAGCCTTCAAGCCTGAAGGGCCTTATTGTCTAGCTGGTGTGTCTTTCGGCGGCTTAGTCGCCTATGAGATGGCTCGGCAGCTACACGCTCAAGGTCAGGAGGTGGCTCTACTTGCCCTGTTTGATACACCAGGTCCGGATCATAGAAAACAATTGTCAATTCCCCAAAGAATCTTGGGTCATGGCATCAATTTTTTACATCTTGGTCCTGCCTATATGCTGAATAAAGTCAAAAAGCAGCGCTACAATCCCACAGAAATTCTCCAAGTGAATTACGCTAAGTCTAACTCAACCAATGAGGCTCTTTCTGATGACGACTTACGTCGCTTAGAGATTTTAAGAGAAAACCAAGAGGCAAAGAAATATTATGCCATTCCACCCTATCCAGGCAAAGTAACCCTGTTTCGGTCTCTGGAGCATCCTGATAATTTACTCCCTTACCATTTTCTCGATCCCCAATTAGGTTGGAGTCGAGCAGCTATAGGAGGATTGGATATTTATGATATTCCTGGAGACCACCTTGGCATATTACAGGAACCTAATGTCCGGGTGCTAGCTAAAAAATTAAAGGCTTGCCTGGATCGGGTACAAGTTAAGGAAACGGTTCAAGGGTGAATACCAAGTTCAGTTTATTGTGATGAGGTAAAACGATGATATTTTCTGAACATGAACAGCTAAATTTAAGAAAACCAAGACGATTACTCGTAACAGGTGGTGCCGGATTTATTGGCTCAAATTTTGTCCATCATTGGTGCGCCCAATACCCAGGAGATCGCGTAGTCGTACTCGACGCTCTCACCTATGCGGGGAACCGCCAGAATTTGGCTCCTTTGGCAGGACGAGGAAACCTGCGATTTGTTCAAGGGGACATTTGCGATCGCCCCTTAGTTGAAGCGTTACTCGAAGAAGAAGCCATT
>JAIUYC010000422.1 GCA_020216575.1 Coleofasciculus sp. S288
GGACACTAACTTGCAAGAGGCTGTTCTCCAGAGAGCCAAGCTGCAAAGGGCAGATCTTAGAGGCGCTAACCTCGAAGGGGCAGACCTCATTGAAGCGGATCTGCAAGGAACAAGCCTCTGGAAAATCAACCTGCGAGGGGCTGTTCTCCAGTACGCTAACCTCGAAGGGGCACAGCTCTGGAGAGCTAACCTTGAAGGGGCAGACTTCACGGATGCTACCAACCTTACACAACAGCAGATTGATCAATCAACACGCCAAGATAGCACGACTATCTTACCCAACTATCTGACAATATCCGAGTAGTGGAGGCAATCCGAGTGAATGAACGCCGCCGTCATCGCTTACCTAGTCGCCACCTGATTGTGATCGCAGCTATAGTTCCTCATCAGGAACACCACTTATATTAATACCTAGCGCTCTACACACAGTCTGAATTGACACTCCTAACTCACGAGCTAAAGCAACTGCCCTATCGATGCGTGGCAACTTAATCCCATTTTCCCAGTCGTAAATTTGGCGTTCAGACACTCCGATACGCCTTCCCAGTTCAGATCGGGTTAGTTCAGCCGCTTCTCTGAGGAGTCTTAATTCAGATTTTCCTTCGTTTGAGTCTGTCATTTTAGAACTAAAGTTCCGGAACTTTAGTTCTTGACAGCAGGAAGCAACAGGAGCTAAAGTTCATGTTGATAAACAGCATAAAAGACCAGCCAGTTTTATTGGCTCCGCTTGGATACGGCATAGCTGACTGGTCTTTCCTTACCAGTGTCTCATCTTAATCAAATACCCATGAGGAAATCCAGAGCGACCGAAGCCTTGCGCGTCGCGACAGACATTGCTGCCATCCGGACAGCACTCAAAAAACGCGGCTACAAAGTCCGCAAACAGCCCAAGCAAGCTGGATGGAAAGTCTTTATTACCCCTGATGAGAGCTACCTGCTAACCTACCAACCTGCTCCCATCAGCGCCTGGGTACTTCATCCCCAAAACGACTCCCCCAACCGCCAAAAACTTTTAACCATCATTCAAACTGCATTAACCAAACAACCCACAACCCTTACCAGGAGAATCTCATGACCTACAAAGACCAACTAACCCCATGGTGCATTATTCGCCCCCTCCCCAACATGCGCACCCAAATCGTCGGACGCTTCCGCCGCCGAGTTGACGCCGAGGGTCATCTGCGAATCCTCAAACAAATGATTCCAGCAATCCACTACGAAATTATGTTCGACATCACCCCAGAACCCACCAACGCAAAAGACCTAACTCCCTCAAACTCCTATCTTGCTTCCCCCTCGCCCAGTTTTGGGAGAGGGGATTGAGGGGGTGAGGGCGAGATGTGTAGACATTAGCTCAAGAGCAGGACAGGAACTGGGGGAGAGGTCAACCGAGGAGTAGAGGCATCATGATCTGTCTATTTCACCGCCTCTAGCCTGCTCCGAAATTCCGCATTACGATAAGTGCGATCGCCTTTAACCGCAGTCCCCAATCCGCGATGCATCAGTACAAATGCCTAAATGTAGCAAGTGCTTTCCAATAGCGCATAAAATTACTGATGATGAATAGTTTCTTGTAGCAAAAACCTCAACCTATTCCATATTCTATCTTCAGGCGCGATCGCTAAAGATAGTCCCGTCTCATTCAGGGAAATCGAGGAGTATTTCCATATGTCTATTGAAAAACTTCAACCTGCTGACAAAGGTGCCGTCAGTGTTTATATGCCCTACTACCAGGGAACCCGACGCCAAATCTTACCCTTTGCGATTAGCCTCTACCAACAAGGCTCTTTAGAAGGACAGCGCAATATTGAAGGCGGTGATGGCATTCCCTTCGTGGCGACTTGGTTGGTATCCAAACTGCCGGCCGAACTAACTCGCTGTCGGTTACAGTTTGATGGAAACGCGGAGCTGAGTTACGAAGTGTTAATGGCAAACTCTGAGTTTATCAATCACTTAATCGACGTAATTCAAAACTTTAAGAAATGGCGCAAGACGGATTTCTCCCAAGCGTTTTATCGCAAACTGCTGCGCAATGAAGACTAAAGTAAACGTAAAGTCATAGGAGTGAACGAAGGGGTGGTAAAATCTGCCAAGTATTTGCTGATTGGGTCAACAGAAGCTTATAGTGGCAAATCAGCAACGATTCTAGGAGTAGCTCATCAGCTGCAAGCTAAAGGACTGGATATCGCCTACGGTAAACCACTGGGAACTCATACCAATACCAATCAACCAGATGCGACGGAAGAGGACGTCCGGTTTATGATGGAAGTCCTCAACTTACCAGAGCCACGGGTACTCCCCCCCTTGCTATTTTTGGACACTGAAACCATTCAAAAACGCCTACAGGGAGAAGACTCAACCAATTACCATCAGTCTTTAAAGCAGTATATCCAACAACGGGATGGCGATTTAATCCTCTTGGAGGGACCAGGGACCCTCAGTGAAGGCAGCTTATTTAATTTATCGTTACAGGAAGTCGCTCAGACTCTTGAAGCTCCTGTACTCTTGGTCGCTCGCTTTCACTCGGTTTTGCTAGTAGAGTCTTTATTATCAGCAAAGCAGTATCTAGGGGAGTATTTGCTAGGGGTCTTGATTAATGATATCCCCACCGATCAGCTGTCAATGGTGGAATCAACACTGCGGCCATTCCTAGAACAGCAGGGAATTCCCGTATTGGGAATGTGGCCTAGGAGTCAGCTGTTGCGAAGTGTCAGCGTTCGAGAATTAGTTAAACAGTTGCACGCGGAAGTTCTTTGTCGTTCCGATCGCTTAGACTTGATGGTGGAGACTTTGACAATTGGCGCAATGAATGTTAGTGCAGCGTTGAAGTATTTCCGCAAGAGAAGCAATATGGCGGTGGTTACAGGAGGCGATCGCACCGACATTCAGATGGCCGCCCTCGAAACCTCAACCCATTGTCTGATCCTTACAGGCCACTTGCCACCCCCAGACTTCGTCCTCCACCGCGCTGAGGAGTTAGAAATCCCTGTTTTGTCCGTTGACTTGGATACCCTCAGCACGGTAGAGATCATTGACCATGCCTTTGGTCAGGTACGCCTCCACGAACCCATCAAGGTGCAGTGCATCCAACAGATGATGAATCAGCATTTCGACATTGAACGATTGATAAGTCAGCTTGGTCTGGAACCAGCTGTAACGGCGTAATCTTTTGTTAGTTGTTAGTTGTTAGTTGTTAGTTGTTAAGTAGAGCGACATAAATAAACACAGTCTAGTTGTAGGGTAGGCATTGCCCATTATTCCCTCCGCTTGAACTACACGGTTTCAGCGGACAATGCCCACCTTACGTTTAATTCTGTCCATCTACTTACTCCTTTCTCGCCCAAAATTACCTATCTCTTGTTTTCCTCTGCGCCTCTGTGTCCTCTGTGGTTTGTAAAAAAATAGGTATTCTTCAAGCGGGAAGGGAGTAGTTGTTTTTTACCAATAACCAATGACCAAAGTTATTGTTTTTGGCAGCATCAACATGGATTTGGTAACCAGAACCCCTCGGTTGCCAGTTGCGGGTGAAACACTGCAGGGGACTGAATTTTTTACCGCTTCTGGGGGGAAAGGAGCGAATCAAGCCGTGGCGGCAGCACGTCTCGGTATCCCCACTCAACTGGTTGGACGTCTGGGGGGTGATGATTTTGGGCGTCAGTTACTCGCAGGTTTGCAAGCGTCTGGCGTTCAAATCGATGGTGTTTTGGTGGATGAAGCAACGAGTTCTGGCGTTGCGATTATTACTGTGGATGGTGCGGGTGAAAATACGATTGTCATTATTGCAGGAGCAAATGGGCGGATCGACGAAGCCGATATCGATCGCCTCAAGAGTCGGTTGGCAGGAACAGCCGCCTTACTCATGCAGTTTGAGATTCCCCTATCAATGGTGCACTCAGCAGCGCTTGCAGCACGACAGGCAGGTGTGCCAGTAATTCTCGATCCAGCTCCCGTTCAGGATATCCCAGTTGAGCTTTATCCCCTCGTGGATATCATCACGCCCAATCAGTTGGAAGCGTCTCAACTGGTGGGCTTTCCCGTAGATGGGATAGAGGCAGCTCAACGGGCGTCAGCTATCCTGCGGCAACGAGGTGTTGGTACGGCGATTGTGAAACTTGGCGATCGAGGAGTGTTCTGTGCCACAACGGAGGAAACGTTCTTCGTTCCAGCTTTTCCAGTTGAAGCCGTTGATACAGTGGCGGCTGGAGATGCCTTCGATGGAGCGTTGGCAGTAGCTTTGGCTGAGGGGCTACCGTTGCAGCAGGCAGTGATGTGGGGGGCAGCAGCTGGAGCGCTTTCTGCGACAAAAGCTGGAGCGCAGCCTTCCTTACCCGATCGCAAAATATTTGATGCCTTCCTCAAAGAAAGAGGCTTAGACATGCAGTATTGAAAGAGGGATTCCCACTGCGACCCTATCATATTGAACAGGCAGTACAGAAAAAGCATCCAGTTAGTCCCTGGATGCTTTGGATTTGCATAAGCCTTGTATGACTTAAAACTAAAACACAAAAATAAGGAAGTGATGAGGGCGTTGGCACTTTGACGAAAACAGATGAGTTGACGTTCTCCCTGGCGTGAACGCATGGGGCTTGGAGAATATCGCTACTCTTTCGTTGACAAACCTTCTAATCAACTATTTCTTAGCCTAGTACTCAAGCCGATTAACCAGTAAGAAGGCTTGCGTTTTAGAATCCCCTATGTTTCCAACCCGAGGAGATATCAACCCTGCTGTCCTACTGCGGTTAGTGAACCTGTGGAATCAGCAGTCTTTGTCCGTGCATACCGCTCTTCCAAAAGACTCTCATAGAGGACTACTGTATCTTTAGCCTCCATACTCATAGTTCGTATGGGTTGAATTCCTTGATTAAATCAGTGACCAGTGAACAGTGACCGTTCGGACTTCGGCGTGAGCGCGGCAACTGAGCGTTCGACTGAGCGCGGTTCGGCTGAGCGCTCACCGTCGAAGCCTCACGCCGAAGTCTTGTCGAAGTTCAGTCGAACGCTGAGCTCACGTCGAAGCCTGATAACTGATAACTGAAAGGT
>JAIUYC010000423.1 GCA_020216575.1 Coleofasciculus sp. S288
GGAACAAGAGGCAGAAATTAGCTTCTCCCTTTAGCAAGAGGGGATTGAGGGGGGTCAACAAAAATTCAGGTGCAGGATGTCAGTCAAAAAATATCATGTTTGCTCTGACTCAGCTAGTCAGAGCGCTTACTCCTCAATCTTAAAGGCAGAGAATCATGAACCTACAGGACAAAGTTGCTATTATCACTGGAGCTAGTAGTGGTATTGGCAAAGCGATCGCTCAAGATTTGGATGCAGCCGGGATGAGGCTAATCCTCACAGCGCGATCGCAAGACAAACTCGAACAGCTTGCCTCTTCCCTCAACCAAGCAAAAGCGATCGCAGGTGTCATCACCGAGCCAGAAATGCCCCAACAACTGGTGGATTTTGCCCTAGAGACATTTGGGCAACTCGATGTGGTTTTGAACAATGCAGGCGTGATGACTGTGGGGGCAATAGAAGACGTTGACCTCGAAGCCATTTGCCAAATGGTACGCCTAAATGTGGAATCCGTCTACCGGATGGCTTATACCGTGCTGCGACACTTCAAAAAAGTGGGCAGTGGTTTTTTAATTAACACTTCGAGTCTCGCTGGCTTGAAAACAGTACCTCAATATGGGGCTTATAACGGCACAAAATTTGCCGTAGAAGCCTTCACTGACGCACTGCGGATGGAATTGGCTGGAACAGGGATTAAAGTGGCATCCATTGCTCCAGGCACGGTTGATACAGGCCTATATGACCACTGGAATCAGGAGGATAAAGACTACATCACCTCTGGAGGCGCTTTGCAACCGGAAGATATTGCTCGCTGCGTTCGGTTCATCCTAGAGCAGCCAGATCATGTTCTCATTCCCAGGCTTTTGGCGGTGCCAACTAACCAGCCCGTTTGACTAAGATGACGCGGAGACGGGGGGACACGGGGACGCGGAGAGAAATGTGTCCCAAGCTCCGTGTCCGGACTTTCGACAGTCCAAGAGTCTGAGTCCCCGCCAAATCCCTACGTCTCCCCATCTCCGCGTCTTTTCATGACGAAACTCGCAGCCTCTTCCCAAGCCTAAATCAGTCGTGCTATAAATATATCAAACGTTCGATATAAACAAAGCGGACAAGCTCAATCAATCTAAAGCAGCGTATTGTGGACTATAATATATCGATTGTTCGATATAAATTATTCCTGACTATGCCGAAGATTGTTGACCATGATCAGTACCGTAAAGAACTCCTCATGAAGTGTTTCGATCTATTCGCCGAGAAAGGCTATGCCTCTATCACGATGCGGGAGATTGCCAAAGGGCTTGGAGTTTCCACAGGGACGCTCTATCACTACTTTCCAAGCAAAAAAGATTTGTTTTGGCAGTTATTTGAAGAGCAAACTCAACAGGACAACCAAGCGATCGCGGCTGCACTTGGAAACGCCGAAACGCTGGAAGAACGGATTGAAGGAATCTTCGCGTTCCATGGCAAACATGAGGACTACTTCCACAAACAAATTTTGTTGGCTGTTGATTTCTATCAGCAACAAGAGCGTGAAGAGGTGATTAACAACGAGACACTCAAACAGATGTGTGAGGAGAGTAGACAGTTTACTGCCGAACTCTTGGGTATTAAAGACCCCGCCCTCGTTAACTTTGGCATCTGTCTGCTGATGGGTTTACTTTTATTACGGCTATTTGAGGGTGAAGTCGTACCGTTTGAGCAGCAAGCTCAACTGCTAGGGAAAATGTTGACGTTGTATTTAGAACAACAAAAAATTCAGGAGGGAACGTGAGTTCGGGGTTATTATCAAAACCTTCAAATCGATGGATTGTTGGACTCATTATTGCTGCCACCGCCGTTACCGCTACCACAACGTTTTATGGTGTCTCCCGGTTTTGGCAGACAGGCAAAACCGTCTCAGATGAGCCTTCACAGACAATTCCTAAGGTGACAAAAGTAACGGCTTTGGGGCGACTGGAACCCCAAGGTGAAGTGATGCAACTGTCTGCCCCGGTTAGCTTAGACGGCGATCGCATTTCTCAACTCCTGGTAAAACAGGGAGACTGGGTGGAGAAGGGACAGGTGATTGCAATTTTGGATTCACGCGATCGCTTACAGTCTGCCCTGGAAGAAGCCCAAGAGCAAGTCAGAGTGCAAGAGTCTCGCTTAGCACAGGTAAAAGCTGGAGCAAAAACGGGAGAAATTGCGGCGCAACAAGCAGCTATTGTCCGCTTGCAGGCAGAATTGCAGGGGGAAATTGCCACACAAAATGCTGCGATCGCTCGCTATCAAGCCGAGGTCAACAATGCTCGTGCTGAATACAACCGCTTTCAAATGTTATACCGGGAAGGCGCAGAATCTGCCTCAAACTTGGACAGTAAGCGCTTAACACTGGAAACTGCTCAAGCTCAACTCAATCAAGCAACCGCCGGACAACAGCGAACAGTAGAAACATTACAGGCGCAACTCAAAGAAGCCAGAGCTACCTTAAACCAGATTGCAGAAGTTCGTCCAGTAGACGTGCAGGCAGCTCAAGCTGAGGTGGATAGTGCTATTGCGGCTGTTAAACGTGCTCAAACCGACCTTAATTTAACCGAAGTGAAAGCACCTGTTTCGGGTCGAATTTTGAAAATTCACACCCGACTAGGAGAACAGATTAGTGAGTCTGGAATTGTTGCGATCGGACAAACTGACCAGATGGTAGTCGTGGCAGAAGTCTATCAAACCGATATTGGCAAAGTTCAGCCCGGACAAAAAGCCGTGATTACCAGCCAAGCCTTTCCAGGGAAATTACAGGGAACTGTTAGCGAGATTGGATTACAGGTCAATCGGCAAAACGTTTTTAGCAATCAGCCTGGGGAAAACCTGGATCGCCGAGTGGTCGAAGTGCAAATAATGCTGAATTCTGAGGATAGCAAGCGAGTGGCAGGTCTAACCAACTTGCAAGTGCAAGTCGCGGTTCAACTGTGAATTCATGATGCCCTAATTTATAACGAACGTCTGATATAAGTGGAGAGTCAAAATGCTTCAGATTGCCTACTTAATTCTTTGCATCCTAGGAACTGTTTTACCCTACTCCCAATTCGTTCCGTTCCTGTTAGACCATGGCTTCGATATCAAGCTCTTCTTTGAGCAGCTTTTTGCGAACCGAATTTCTGGATTTTTTGGCATGGACGTGATTGTATCATCGCTGGTTCTTTGGACTTTTGTTATTTGGGAAGGGTCACGTCTGAAGATGAAAAACCTGTGGATTTATATTCTAAGTAACCTTCTAGTTGGTGTTTCCCTCGGACTGCCTCTATTTCTCCTGATGCGACAGCACAAGCTGGAAGCGGTAGGAAGTGTTGCTGAAGCGTAACGTACCCAATAAGAAGGTTGTTTGGTTATGCTGTGCAGAACATCCCTAGTTTGGTGGCGATTCTTTCGTCGAAAGATTTATCCCTGGACAACCCTGGCGATCGCGGCTTACAAAATCCCTTGCGCTTGTAGACTCGAACGAACTAGAGAAATCGTTCGCCTGATGGTTGCTCTGACAAGAATTGACGCTGTAGCTGTCTGTGAATTTCTGAATGATTTACTTTGGTAAAACCAGGAAAACCATGATGACTTTGGATATTGTTTCTCTGAAGCAAGCACAAATTGAAAAAGCTAGTGCAGTTCTTGCTAATGCATTCGACAACGATCCAGTGTTTCGATATGTGGCTCCTAAACAAGAGCAGTCCCGAGCCAATGCACTCAAATGGATTTGTAAAACTGCATTGAAATATAGCCAGCCATACAACCATATCTATACAACCACAGAGGATTTGAAAGGTGTTGCAGCTTGGATACCTCCAGGACATTCTTCCTTAAATATTCTTCAACTCTTGCAAGCAGGTTTGTATGCCTTGCCTTTCAAACTAGGTTGGAACAAGATAGGGCGATGTATGTCGCTGTTATCCGAAATGGATGAATTCCATGAACGCGATATGCCGCATCAACACTGGTATTTATTTATGCTCGGCGTTTCACCTACTTATCAAGGGCAAGGAATTGGTAGCTTATTGCTTCAACCCATTCTCGACCAAGCAGATAGAGAGAAGTTGCCGTGCTACCTTGAGACTTCCACTGAACAGGCAGTTCGCTTTTACCACAAAAATGGGTTTGAAGTGGTGAGAACCCATCAATTAAAAGAGGGAAATCTACAACTTTGGACAATGAAGCGAGAGCCTCAAAAAACGGTGATCCTAGGATGAATTAGCGATGTATAATCATTTTTTCATTGCTAAACGAGTAGCAGTTATCGCGATTACGCGATTAGAAGATAACAAATGTTCTGTATAGAACAATAGAGCTGTGTGAAGTAAAATGCGAATTCTATTTGTTTGTACTGGTAACACCTGTCGCAGCCCGATGGCTGAAGCGCTACTTCAAAAAAAGATTCGAGAACTGGGGAAAGTAGGTGAAAGCTTAGGTGAAATTGAGGTGCAATCAACTGGACTCTATAAATTTAAGGGAATGCCTGTGTCACCCCACACCCTAACTGTGTTGGCAGAGTACGGCATTCAATATGACCAAGAACCCCAAGGGATAAATCAAGAACTTATCGAATGGGCAGATTTGGTACTGACGATGACGCGGTTTCATAAATATGTAACGCTCACTCTGTTTCCTGAAATTATCGACAAGACTTTCACCCTTAAAGAATTTGTGGGGGAGCAAAGTTCTTATGATATTAGTGATCCAGTTGGCAAATCCTTATCAAGATATCGCCAATGCGCTCAGGAAATCGACCAAGCACTCAATCGTTTACAGCAGAAGTTAATCCAGGTTTCATCTGAAACCGACAAAGGTTTTTTGTCATTCCCCACTCCTCAACCCTTACCCCGCGCTCTACCCCTCTTAAGGTGGTTAATGAAACTGACAAAAAAGAGCAAAAAGAGACACCGTTGAGACAGGGCAGAACATGACGCGCACTAATAGATAACAAACATTCGATTTAGCTTTTTTCCACTCTTTTCTCTTCCTGAGGCAGGTTTATTATGCTTCGCAAATTGTTTCGCAAAACGCCACTGGCTTGGTTCCAAGTTACGAGAGAGAC
>JAIUYC010000424.1 GCA_020216575.1 Coleofasciculus sp. S288
TGCAAGCATTTCACGACTCGGTGCAACTGTATCAAGCCGAACCCTCTCTCACCCGGGAACAGTTGCAGCAACGGGTACAAATGCAAATGTTCCAAGAAACGGAGCTAGTGATTGACCCAGCATTCTTCAGTGCATTAAAGCAGCACTTTCCCCAGATTAGCCATATACAGATGCAGTTAATGCGGGGTCGCGATCATAATGAGATGACTCAGTTTCGGTACAATGTGATTCTGCATATCGGGGCGCAAATGGATTGTAGAAGAACCTCCCTCAATCTCCTCGAAACAGGAGCAAGTAAGAATACTGCGTCTCCCTCCCCGTTGCGGGAAGGGCTGGGGAAGGGTTCGATAGAGTTGCTGGACTGGTCTACAGATAATCTAACGGCGGCAAAGGTACATCAACTGTTAACCGACAAACAACCAGAGATACTATGCATCACTCATATCCCTAATGCGCGAGTGATAGCAGCAGTTAAAACGGCAGAATGGCTCTCTGGTACAGGAGAATTTAAAACGGTAGGTCAGTTTCAGAAAGCCTTGCAGGAACTCCAAGATTTGGGAGTGGAACCAGAGGATTGGTGGGCAATTGGTGAAGAATTACCATACAGCGTTGAAATTAGCTGGTCAGATTCCGGTTCTGATGGACGCTATGACGTATTATTTGTACGCTCTCCAACTGAAGGACACTCAAGTGTAAGTCAATTGATACCGTTGATGCAGCAAGAAGAACACCTGCGTCCGTGGCAATCTTATGTCAATAATCCCTTACAAGCAAAGGCAGCTCGTAAATTGGTGCCGCAGTTACAGGCTTATTTAGCACAAAAGCTGCCTGAGTACATGCTGCCTTCAGCTTATATGGTGCTGGAGTCGTTGCCACTTACCCCGAATGGTAAAGTAGATCGCCGCGCTTTACCTGCGCCTGACCCAATTAAACCAGAATTAGCAGGGGCGTATGTTGCGCCTCGGACTGCTGTTGAGGACGTGCTGGTGAAAATTTTTGCTCAGGTTCTGGGACTGAAACGAGTGGGTATCCATGATAATTTCTTTGAATTGGGGGGTCATTCCTTACTAGCAACTCAGCTTGTATCGAGAGTGCGCGATGCATTTGGGGTGGAGTTGCCTTTGCGGAGTGTATTTGAGGCACCTGCGATCGCACAATTATCTCAAGTAGTTGAACGCTTGAAAGACAACAAACCTCAAAGTAAAGCCCCAGCCTTAGTCCCAATTTCTCGCGAGAGTCGTCGGATGAGGTTATCCTCGCTGAACAAAGAAAGGAAAGAGAAGCACCCGTAGAGACGTTCCGCCGGAACGTCTTTACAACTCCTGCTAATTGGAGTCTGACTCAAATTTTTGACCTGGGAAAAATGAGGAGTCTAATACCTGCTCTAAGCTATAAAAGCACTCTTGGGGAAAATCTTTGTAATTCAAAGAAGTTTCGCGAACAGCTAAGTCTACTCCATCCTGGTAAGCTTTCTCCAACACTTCAGCTCCGTAAGGTTTCAAGCTGGGACTTTCTTCAAGCAAATCCCTAATTCTACGACGCTGTTCCCGAATTGTCGCCAACCAGCTTTTAGAACGATGACTAGGCTGAAACTCCCACTTGAGTAAATGTCCTAATAAAATCCCCAAACGGTTCCTCAACTCCTGTCGTTGTTGTTTGCCCAACGATTCAATCTCCTCAACCAAGTTTGAGATATCTAAGCAGTCCCAGACACCATCTTTGAGAAATTTAGCTTGTTCAATCGTCCAGGCATAAAAATCTGTGTCGTATAGTCCACAATTCTTAGACATTTCCGTTGGTGTTTTGGTCATAGCGATCGCAAGTCCGTGAGCGTCAGCACTACTGCTCTTCAGATTGCTAAGTTAGCTCAATCTATTCTAGTTATTACAGCCGTTATAACCAAGTAGCAGTAAAATGACAAAACGCTTAAACGACTAGCTCAGCACTTATGAGCCAGCATCTTGCTGACAACTCCCACACGGTGACTGAAGAAAAACTCAATAGTCCTGAAGAAGCAGAGGTTTTTGTCTTTCCTGCATCCTTTGCTCAAGCTAGGCTGTGGTTTCTTGATCGCTTATTTCCAGGCAATCCCTTCTACAATGTTTCCGCAGCACTTGGCCTAACAGGTTCGCTCAACATTGCCGCACTAGAGCAAACATTCAACGAAATTGTGCGTCGTCATGAAGTGTTGCGTACTACCTTTAGGATGCTGGATGGGCAACTTGTCCAAGTAATCGCTCCCAGCTTAACCATACCTTTGCCCGTGGTAGATTTGCGATCGCTACCCGCCACCGAGCAGGAAGCTGAAGCCCGACGGCTAGCAATTGAGAAGCAAGCACGTCCTTTCGATTTATGCTCCGAACCGTTACTGCGAGTAATCCTCCTACAGCTAGATTCGTCAGAACACATACTTCTGCTAAATCTGCACCACATTATCTGCGATGGTTGGTCTATTGGAGTGCTAATTCGGGAACTTGGAGCGCTTTACACCGCCTTTGCCAACAATCAGCCGTCTCCCTTACCGGAACTACCCATCCAATATGCAGACTTTTCCGACTGGCAGCGCGAATGGCTACACGGTGAAGTTCTAGAGACTCAGTTAGCTTACTGGAAGCAGCAACTCAACAATCTCCCTTTACTCAACTTGCCTACTAATCGGCCTCGCCCTGTGACTCCAACCTACCGAGGGGCGACGCTATTTCTAGAGCTACCCCTAAATCTGAGTGAGGAACTAGAAACACTCTCGCAGCACCAAGGGAGTAGTCTGTTCATGACCCTTTTAGCTGCATTTCAGACCCTACTCTATCGCTACACGCAGCAAGAGGATATTGTAGTCGGTTCTGCGATCGCTAATCGCAACCGCAGCGAAATAGAAGGGCTAATTGGCTTTTTTATCAATAGCCTGGTGCTACGTACCAATTTATCAGGCAACCCAACCTTTCTGGAACTGCTGGACACAGTACGGGAGGTAGCACTAGGAGCCTATTCCCATCAGGACTTACCCTTTGAGAAACTGGTGGAGGAACTGCATCCAGAGCGTAACCTCAGCCATCATCCATTATTCCAAGTCGTATTCAGCCTGCAAAACACGCCAATCAAGGCACTAGAGTTGCCTGGACTCTCGCTCTCGCGGCTGGACTTCGACAACCCCAGTGCCAAGTTTGACCTAGAATTTCATCTGTGGGAATCCCCGGATGGACTTAGAGGACAGGTCATTTACTGCACTGATTTATTTGATGAGGCTACCATTACCCGGATGCTAGGACATTTCCAAGTTCTGCTAGAAGGGATTGTCGCCAATCCAGAGCAGCGCCTCTGTGAATTACCGATTTTAACCAAGGCAGAGCAGCATCAATTACTGGTAGAGTTCAATCAGAATCAATCCCAAATCGAGCAGTGCTTTCATCAGTTGTTTGAAGCACAGGTAGAAAAGACACCTGATGCTATAGCTGTAGTCTTTGAAGACAAACAACTCACCTACCGACAGCTAAACAACCGCAGCAACCAACTGGCGCATCACTTGCAAAAACTAGGGGTAGGCCTAGACGTTCTAGTCGGTATTTGTCTAGAGCGTTCCGTAGAGATGATAGTAGGAGTCCTGGGCATCCTCAAAGCAGGTGGAGCCTATGTGCCGTTAGATCCCACCTATCCTCAAGAGCGCCTTAACTTCATGCTGGAGGATGCCCAGGTATCAATCTTGCTCACTCATTCTGTTTTAGCCCCCCTTAAAAAGGGGGGTTGGGGGGAGCGAGCCAAGTGTAGCGGACAGCAACATAACTTATCCGTGGTTTGCCTAGACAAAAACGCGGATGCAATTGCTCAACAGAGTCAAGAAAACCCAACCAGCAGCGTAGCCCCCGACAACTTAGCTTATGCCATCTACACTTCTGGCTCAACAGGAAAGCCTAAAGGCGTTCTAATTGAGCATAGAGGACTATGCAGCTTAGCAGAAGCCCAGATTCAGACTTTCAACTTACAGCCAAGTGACCGTATCCTACAATTCGCGTCTCTGAGTTTCGATGCTTCAATCTTCGAGATTGTCATGGCGTTGCGAAATGGAGCAACACTCTACTTAGCTAGAAAGGAATCGTTACTACCAGGGACACCCCTACTCCAACTGCTGCGCGACAATGCAATTACCCACATCACGTTCCCGCCCTCTGTATTGGCAGTTCTACCTGCACAAAAACTTCCGGCACTGCGGACAATCATCTCTGCGGGAGAAGCCTGTTCCACTGATATTGTAAGAAGCTGGGCTTTAGGTCGTCGGTTCTTCAACGCTTACGGACCAACTGAAGCAACTGTTTGGTCTACCGTAGCAGAACTGCGTAACAACAGCAAGAAACCCTCTATAGGTCGCCCCATTACTAATACGCAAGTTTATATCTTGGACTCCCATTTACAGCCTGTACCTATCGGCATTCCTGGAGAGTTATGCATTGGTGGTGACGGACTAGCACGAGGCTACCTCAACCAGCCTGAGTTAACCGCTCTTGGATTTATTCCTCATCCTTTTAGCGATAAACCAGGAGAGCGGCTATACAAAACGGGTGACTTAGCTTGTTATCGGCCTGACGGCAATATCGAGTTTTTAGGCCGCATCGACGAGCAAGTAAAGATTCGCGGGTTCCGTATTGAGTTGGGAGAGATTGAGGCGGTGCTGAATCAGCATCCCTTCGTGAGAGAGGCGGTTGCGATTTGCTGTAAGCAGCAGCGCTGTGCGCAAAGAGCGCCCCACTTCGCTAACGCTATCGCAAAAGAAGACCTATCTGGTAACAAGCGCCTAGTTGCTTACATCATCCCTGACGGTAGGAGTGGATTGAATAAGGATGTTACTGGAACGAGCGCCAGTAGAGATAAACCTGTCCCTATCAATCCAAAATCGCACGACTTGCGCCACTTTCTCAAAGGAAAGTTGCCAGAGTATATGGTTCCCTCAGCTTTTGTAATGTTGGATAGGTTGCCGCTGACGCCCAATGGTAAAGTTGACCGTTGCGCCCTGAAAAGGCTTAATCTAGAAAAGACTGAATTAGCA
>JAIUYC010000425.1 GCA_020216575.1 Coleofasciculus sp. S288
AGTAGCGATCGCAGGGGTTCGCTCTCAAAGTAATCTAGTAGTTGTTCTGCCGTGATACTCGAAACGGGTAAGTGTTGGTGAATCTTTTGCGTTGCCGGGTCTTGAATCCACGCGCCCTGATAAGCCAGGATTGGTAGAGTGGAACCCACTTCTTGGTGGAAGCGCAATGCAGAGCGATACATCCGCCCTGTAGCGATCGCCACCTGAATTCCCTTTGCTTGAGCGTTGCGAATCGCTTGCTTCACAGGTTCCCGGACATGATTGGACTTTCCTGCGATCGTACCGTCAATGTCCAGTACCAGTAAGCGAATATCAAGAGTGTCTAGGTCAATCGTGTTGAGAGACGCAACCTGATTAGCAACCGAGAGTTCTGACATACGTTGTAAGTTGTTAGAGAACAAGATTTAAGAAATACGATCGCTCTTTTTGTGTAAAATGTCACGACTTTACACGATGTCGTTCATCAAAATCAGGGCGATCATTCCTCAATCCCGACGCCCCAGTCCTTAGTGAAGGATAATGTTGGGAAAACGTCACCTGCTCCCTGGTGTCCATGACCGCAGGACAAAAACGCGATCGGGCTGGTCGTCTGATTTTATTCACAACCCTCTGGCTGATGCTGTTCATTTTATCAGTCAAAGTTTCAGCTGCATGGGCAGCGCGATCGCTTAGTCTCATGGCAGAGTCGCTGCACACCCTGCTTGTCAGCTTCAGCACCCTTTTGAGTTTACTGAGAATTAACCCATCGAACCTCCCCGCTAGTCCAGTCGTTTACGGTCATGGCAAACGGGAGACGATCATAACGTTTCTGCTCGTCGCCTTTTTAGGCTCTGCTGGTTTGAATTTATTGGTACTCTCAGCTCAGCAGTTAACCGTCGCCACTCTCGGGGCAATGTTAATGTTTTCTGCCCGTGTCAGTGTACCGCTCATCCAGTTGCTGGGACTCGTAATATTGACCAGCATGGGTTTGGCACTACTTGGACTCCATCAAGGCAGAATCCTGGGCAATCCTGCCCTGCGCTTCAATGCCGGTCAACTTTTGAAGGATGTCTGTCTCACCCTCATAGTACTGATAGGGCTGTTAGGAGTTGCGTGGGGTTGGGTGTGGCTGGACTTAGTGCTAGCGATTTTGTTGGTACTGCTAGCTGTAGCCAGCTGCTGGCAAATTGTGAAATGGCAGTTGCCCTTCTTAGTCCAGCAGACAGCGATCGCACCCGAAGCGATCGCTCAAATTGTCCGCCAAGTTGTCGGCGTTACCCACTGTTATCAAATCCAGTCGCGAGGCATTGTCGGACGCTTTGTGTACATTCAGATGCACCTGGTTATCCACCCAGAGTTTACAGGATTCAGGTCGCTAATTGCCGAACGCATTAGGGGAGAAATCCAAGAGCGGTTTGGTCCCGTTCAAATCACCTTTTATATTAACGATGCTACAGAAATGACGCCATTCAACGACCCTGCTTTGAAGCCAGAATTCAATGGTCAAAATGACAAAATTGGAGAGAATGAAAATTAGCCAAGTCCTCTTTGGCTCTCCCGTACTTGTGGTGGAAAACCCAGTTTTTGGGCATAGGGCGTGGGGCATAGGAAATGTCTTATCCAGCCAGCATTTCCGCAAATTAGTAATTTTTATTTGTCACCGTAGGTATAGCAAAAGGCAGAAGGCTGTAATTGACAAAAATCCCACTAAATTTAATAGTGGGATTCTTTAGTAAGCAGTAAGTTAATGATGGGGATTTACAGTTAGGTTATCGAAGCTCTAGGCTTAAGAAAGCTCACCTATCCATCGCTCCCCAAAAACACCCTTATTGACCTTGTTGCTTGTTCTATTCCGCTTCAGGTTTTGCCGGAGCAACAGTTGCTTTAACAGCTACGTTCTGAACACCTTTGATCTCCTTCGCCAAAGGTTCAATTCGAGCCAATTGCTCCTGAGTTGGGACGGTTCCCGTCACAACCACACTACCGTCCTCTTCAGCTTCAACGAGTAGCGAACTGGCTGGCAGATTTGCCTCTAACTTACTGCGGACTTCACTTTCCAGGTCGCCCTCAGCTCGTTCTGTAGTATCCCCAGCGATTTGATTACGCTCCTCGCGGGCACGAATGTCGGAATTAAGCTGCCGTCGGCGAAGTTCGCTGGTTGCATCCTCTTGGTTTTGCTGGGCTTCATCTGGCTCTGGAGCTTCTGGGCTGGCTTCAGTCGTAGTGGGAGCCTGTGTACTGGTTCTGGCTGCACAAGCCCCTACAATCAATAACAAAATACCACTGAGGAAAACGCTCGTTAGTTTTTTCATTTTTTTAATGTCCTTTCTTGGAAAGCAGGAGAATTTTCTAAAAGGTTTGCAAGATTTCCGGAGCAAGTTTAAGCTTGCTCCTGCATGAGTTTGGGGGAGTTAGGGTTGCAGACAAATGGCAAACCTAAACCGTTTCGTCTCGACGGTCGATTATGATCACCTCAGGTCCGCGATTGCCAACGTCATACTTGTCTTGGTCAATCACTTGGCGAGTGGCACTAACCTGAGATGGATCATAGAACCACCAATCCCGAATGCCGCGATGGCTCAAAATGGCTTCGGCACGCCGAATGTCATCATCCGTGCCATGAACCATCACCATATACTCCCCTTGGCCGAGCCGACTGTTGTAATCTTGGACTCGATCGCCAGGGAATCCGAACAGGCTATTATCGAAGCGATCACGCACCTCAACGCCTGGAATCGCGTTGTAGCGATCGTAGTCACGCACCACCAGGGATACTTGCCTCATCGGGAAGCCAGCAGCCCTTAATTCAGCAAGCGCATTCTCTGCATCTTGGTGGTTATGGAAGAAGCCAACTCCGTGCTTGTGTTGACTATGAGCTGAGTGAGTGATTTCAGGGGTTGGAGTAGCAACAGCAGCAGTGGCATAACCAGGACGATTGCGGTCAACATCGCGAACGATATCGCGATCGCGGTCACCTGTACGCCCATGTCCAGCACCCACGTCTGACTTATCATAGATGCCCCACTCCTGAATGCCGTGACGACTCAAAATGGCTTGGGCGCGGTGTATTTCGTCATCTGTGCCATCCACCATCACCAAGTAATCACCACGATTGACGCGGTCATTATAACGAAGGGCTTCTTCTTCAGGAATGCCCAAACCCACCAGAGCACCAGTCAAGCCGCCAGCCGCCGCACCAATGGCACCCCCAGCAGCAGTTGTCGCTAAAGCCGTCGCTAAAGCGCCACCAGCAATAACTGGACCTATTCCGGGAATCGCTAAGGCACCCAATCCGACAAGTAAACCACCCAGACCGCCTAAAGCACCACCAGTAGCTGCACCTGCTTTCGCACCTTCATCAGCCTTATTGCCCGTAGCGCGATTTCGCGTTTCGACTCCAGCAATGGGGTGGTCTGGGTCAAGGTTCTTGCCCACAATCGAAACATCGTCCATGTCAAAGCCAGCATCTCTCAGTTCTGCGAGAGCAGCTTCGGCATCACGACGGTGAGGAAAGACGCCAATTGCCCGATGCTCACGACCTTCATGATGCTCGCGACCCACACCAGGACGAGGTGTAGCAGCAGCAACATAACCAGGACGGGGTGTGCGCTGGAAGCGATCGCTCTCTGGTATATCAAAAATGCCCCAATCCTGAATTCCCCTACGGCGCATAATGGCTTCAGCGCGGCGAACTTCGTCCTCTGTGCCATCGACGATGACTAAGTATTCACCTCTATCAAATCGGTCGTTGTAGAATCTTGCACGGTCTTGTGGGAACCCAAATAGCCCGTTGTCAAACCGATCACGGACATCAATGTCTGCTATCCCATAGTCCCGATCACGATCAGATACGACCAGAGAAACTTGGCTCATTGGGAAGCCAGCCTCTCTCAAATCTCTAACTGCCGTCTCGGCATCGCGACGGTGAGGGAAGACGCCAACTGCACGCTTGTTGTGCACTAAAGCACTGCGAGGAGTGCTGGCGGTGTTGGGCATATCATAAACTCCCCACTCCTCAATGCCTCGATTGTGGAGAATGGCTTGCGCACGGTCGATCTCTGCATCCGTGCCTTCCACGATTACTAGATAATGCCCTCTAGATATGCGATCGTGGTAGACTTTCGCTCGCTCTTCAGGAATTCCTAAACCAATTAATGAGCCCAGAAGACTCCCAACAGCCGCCCCAATTGCGCCACCGGCGAGGGTGGTTGCGATCGCGGTTGCGGTTGCTCCAGCAAGCATAATCGGTCCGATTCCTGGAATCGCCAGAGCCCCTAAACCGACTAATAAGCCGGTAAGAGTCCCTAAGGCCCCACCCGTGGCTGCCCCCGTTGCAGCTCCTTCATCAGCTTTATTGCCAGTGTGATCGTGAACATCATCACGCATATCAGCACCAGCTATATTCCCCTGATCTGCATCCTGCGTGATCACGGAAACTCTATCCATAGGAAAATTAGAATCTCTTAGTTCCCGGAGTGCCGTTTCTGCATCTCGACGATTTGAAAAAACACCTACGGCTCTTCTATGCTGTGCCACAGCCATTTTGCCTTTACTCCTAAGAGGATAATTATTAACTCACAACACCTAAATATTTTTTTTATCGGTGCTGATGGCTACAATCTACTCAAATTTGTATTAGTCCTTCATCAGTCACTAGAAATATACTTTTTCTATATCAATGGAGAGGTGACAAACAACTCTAAGGCTTTTTATAAATGTTTTTATTTGTGTTAACTGACAGAGGCTTAACGTTACTTATAATCCTAGGCAACGCTATGAAAAATAGACTACCTCTAGGGATATAGACGAATAAACTTTTGATGTTTACGTAAATATTTTTACCTACTGGCGAATCTGAATTTTTAGTGAGGTTATGGGTAATGGGTCATACCAAATCCACCATTGCAAACCCTTTTTCGCCAATAGTGTCCCCCTTGTATGCTCCGTTGGCTCCGCTTGTTGTCCGTTGTATAGCTGACGCCATAAAGGTTAGGACAGATTTAACGGCTGAAACGACCACGTACTAGTAATAAACATAAAAGCCCTCTGC
>JAIUYC010000426.1 GCA_020216575.1 Coleofasciculus sp. S288
CATAGAAACCTACCCCAATTACGCTCGCCCCTACCGTTCCAACTAACCACTGACCAAAGGGTTGGGCTAGCAACAGGGCTGTCCAGTCTCTCGACCCATAGCCATTGTCGAAATCTACTTCACCGATGATAATCTGCACGGCGGTGATAGCTAATCCAGCGTAGATCAAGCCATTGCCTGCATAACTGAGGCGCACGATAATACCCTTGGCATCCCTGCCTTCGTGCTCCGTGTCCATAATCGCCTGGACAAGCCGCCACAGTACATATCCTGACAAGCCGATCGCAACTGAGCCGAGTAAAACTCGCCCAAACGGTTGGTTGACGAGCGATCGCAAAGCCCCCCGCATGCCAGTAGTTCTGCCGCCTGAACCAAATGTTGTCGAAGCCGCCAGCCATCCGACAATCGCGTAAACTACTCCCTTAGCCGCATAGCCGAGTCGAAAGAGTCGTTCCATCCAAGGGCTAGCAACTACGAGTCTCGCTATCTGTTCTATTCGGTTCTTGGCATTTTTAATCACTGCTATGAGCTATGCGTTTTAAGTAGCTAGGTGCAATTAAATATAAAACGCTCCAGTGGTTACGTCCAGCCTAGTGTCGATGGGTTAGACGCTTTCATCCACCAGTCAGTGATCGCCTTGCTCAAACAAATTGTTGCCAGTGAGTTAGAAAAGCGGAAAAAGGAATAACGTTATAAGCCCTTAGGCTGGGGAGCATCCCAAATGTGCAATTTTAAAGAAGGGTGAGGAGAGTTTATATCTAAATTCTCTCCCGCTCCCCCGCCGACCGTATTTTTACAAAAACGGGATGCACCCCTTAGGCTGAGCTGCAATATCTTGCGTTCGGACAGTAAAATACCCCACTTTATGGCAAAGCAATAGAAGTGGAGTATGTTTACCCAAGCGAACCAAACGAGCGTGAATTTATTGTTGTATGGCTGAGGGGAATACGTATTTAGCGACGAGTACAGGCTTGTTCCTGAATCTCACGTCCAGCTCTCTTTGTAGAGCCAAATCCCAGCCTAAATCGTAATCCCGCACAATTTCAGCAGCGATGAACGGACGTAGCCTCCCGGTTACGACAACCTCCTGATTTTCACCAAGAACTCGTCCTGGAGTCGCATTGATAACCAGCAACTCCCTGCCCTCAATCAGCTCGTTCTCACTGAGAGTAAACGCCGTCGGACTAAGTATATCTGTGATACCAGCCTCTACTGCAACATCTACGTTGTAAAACGGAGTGGGATTGGCGACAATTTCTTCTGGTTCGGGCGCTAGCGCACTGGACTGGGCAATAATAACAGGCTTACTTTCGTAGTCTATATAAAGGTTTGGATCTCCTAATTCCAGACCGAACTCTCTTTCGATATCAGCAAATACAAACCGACGAACTTCACCCGTTACTTGAACCTCTGTATCGCCAGTGGGGACAACAAAGGGTGAGCCTGAAGCATTTATAACTAGAATTGGCTCACCACCAAAGAACTGTTCACTACTAATTGTGAAGGAATAAGGATCCATTAGTCTTAAAACTTCACTTCTGACTGTTACAGATTGACCAATGAGTTCGGCTGTTTCTTCAGCCACTTCCTCTGCGGTAACGTTATCTTCAACCAACTGGACATCTGGCTCTGGCTCCCTAACGGTAAGTCGTGCTGTCGGTTCTTCGTCACCGCAAGCAGGAAGAAACATAGCCATCAGTGCTAGCCCTACTGCACCCGTGGAGAGTTTTCCACGATTTACAAAACGATTAAGATGATGTTTTTTCAGCATTTGTAAATTTCCCCTGATGTTCTACTAAACATACTTTGGTATGGCGTGAGTAGCTTGTTATTAAAATAGCTTCAGCCAATCCAAGTTAATGTTTTATAGCTCCATTTGAAGTCTTTACATCAAGGTTAAAAAGAGTGGGAAAGCGTTTCGTCTTCCTATAGAGTAGTAACGCATCTTTCTAATTTGATATTTTTATATTTTGCTCAATTGTATAGGGTTTTACTAGAGCATCGTTTCAGTAATCGCAAAATGGCCTAGTCATTGACTCGACTCTAAGCTGCCACGCCTTATTGCATTCAATAGACGGGCTTTTCAGCCTATCTCTCAAGAGTTTCAGAAATTTGATTGTGCAAAATAGAATGCCTGTTAGCTTCCCCTATCTCTAAATAAAAAGAAATTCACTACAGTTAATTATTTCTCCACAACAACTGGGATACCTACTGCAACCCATTCATACAACTCACGAATATCTTTGTTGTACATGCGAACGCAGCCATGAGATGCAGCACCTCCGACTGATTCCCGGTCAGGTGTGCCATGAAAACCGATGTAATTTCGCCCATCTGTCCAAAATCCAATATATCTCTCTCCTAAAGGATTCTCTGGGCCGGGAGGCACGACTTCATTAGTAAAAGGATGTATCCATGTTGGGTGTTCAATCTTGTCGATCACTTGAAACGTGCCCATTGGCGTTTCCCATCCCGATCTACCCACTGCAACTGGGTAGCTAGTCAGCTTAGTTTCACCGTTATAGATATATAGTTTCCGCTCACCTCGCTTGAGCACTAAACGAGTCGCTTTAGCCAGAACCTGATTACCAGATTCACTGCTGCCACCGCCCCTAACATTTTCTTCACCAGTGACATGGGCAGTAGAAACCCAACCGCCATCCTTGAGCTGAACCCAATTATCTGTAATTGACCCTATGGTTTCAACCGTTTGTCCGTTGTGCAGAACATCAATGATGGAATGGGCTACCCCTGGACTGGAGCGTACATTCAGAGAAGAAGCCGTCACCGTAATCGCATTGCTAGCTTTACTACCATCGCCATCGCTACCACAGGCAATATCAGGATGTAGTCCCAGAGCTTCTGCTGTTGCTGCATCAACGACACCATCTGGCGCTAATCCCTTCCTTTGCTGGAAGCGGATGACTGCATACTCCGTCTTCCCGCCAAAAACACCATCAACGGCACCTGGATCATGTCCCACTCGTTCAAGTGCCTGTTGCACAGTTTGCACGGTTGGGCAGGCGTCTTTACGCTGAACGGCGGCATCAGCATTGGAGGCTGCCGTCATCACAGTAGACACGGCGATCGCACCTCCTGCCAACCCCACTAATGTGGAACTGGAGATTGATAACTTTAACTCTTCGAGCGATCGCAATTGGGGTTCTGAACCCGGATCTTCATAAGCAATGGCACAGTGAACAAAAGCAAGTGTTTCCACGGTTTCCTCCTTGGTATGACAAGCTTATTACCAAAGCGCTCTCACCGCAGTAGGCTGCTCAGCTGGCAGTTGTGCCTGAGCAATCGGTGTTGGAGCCGGAGGAACCGGTGCAACCTCCACTGTCCTTGGAGTAGCTGTTGGAGCAGGCTGCGCCTGTGCTGACTTCACTATCTCTGGAGTAGCTGTTGGAGCAGATTGCACCTGTGCTAGCCTCACTTCCTCTGAAGTATCTGTTGGAATAGGCAGCACAACTTGCGGTTCAGCTTCAGCAATCGGTGCCGGAATAGACTGCACCAACCTCACTTCAGTCACCCTACCCTGGGTATCCAAGACGGCAGCAATCAACTTTGCGCGTGCCAAAGCCAGTCGTTCTATCTCACTTCGAGGAACTAAAATCTCTCTGGTTTCACCTTCAGCTAGTCGAAGCCTTACTCTTTCATCCTCAATCCCTAGAATCTCGCCGGTAACAACTGCCTCATTTTCCACTAGATTCGCCTGACTCAGCCGTTGCTCTGACTCTGGTTCACTGTCACAAGCGATCGCCGTATATGACACTGCTGAAACTAATACTGCTAAAATCACACCCGTCTTTTTTGAAAGAGCCATACTCCTTTCACCTTGAAACGAAACTACTTGAGCAACGAACCAACCCACTGACAGTGTCTTACGCTCGTAAGACTGCTAATGCAGCTAAACTAACTGCCACATGCTAACTATTTCTACGAGTAGATAAAATCCCCCAGAATATATAACTCTTTAGAAGTATGAGTCGAAGGTTAGGCTTTTGAGAGGGTTTTAAGGGTTTAAAATGTAAACCTCTATACCAGCAAAGGTAATATTTTTTTTGCTTAGATTTAGACCTGTCCTAAATATCTGCGCCTAAAAAAGAGAGATTGAATTGTTTAATTCAATCGAGAGTAAACAATAACACTTTAGGTAGAAGTTAAATCAAACAAAAGCCGTTAATGTACTAGGCAGCGACAGCGTGGTAGATGAAACTATCGAACTACTGTGTCACTACCTGGAGCAGTAGTTCCTAGACGCGGAGACTTTGCAGCAAAAACTTACCGCCCAACAACAAGAACACAAAGCGGTGTAAACTCCAGTGGATTGCGGTTTGCAGCTGTAGATACCTGTTTGAAGTGAAGTGTGTTCTTCACTCATAGCTAGCTATGCAATTTGGTATGAGAAGGTAAAGAGAGAGTATGAAAAAGCGAAGATTTCCGGGTAGAAAGCTAGTTCATTGGTTGCTACTGGCAATTCTTTTCTTTTCCCTGTCTAGCCTGCCTAGTTTGGCTCAAAATAAATCAAATGAAGTAGCTCCGTCGTTTCCCGATATTTTTCCCAAGATTTTAGATTCTCAACCGCAGCAAACCACTGAAACGGGTCTGCCGATACCCCCATCTCCCACTGCACCCGGACTCAATAACCCCCAGGAATTTGAAGCCTTCGTAGACAACTTCTTTAATGAGGAGATGTCGAAGACTCATGTCCCCGGTGCTGTCATTTCTGTAGTGAAAGATGGAAAACTCTTTTTCGCCAAGGGTTACGGCTATGCCAATCTGGAGAAAAAGATACCTGTTGAGGCAGATAAAACCCTGTTTCGCGTTGCTTCTCTCTCCAAACTCTTCACAGCAACAGCAGCGATGCAGTTGTACGAGCGAGGACAGCTCGACTTAGATGCTGATGTCAGTAAATACCTTGACTTTAAACTAGAGAATCCCTTTTCTGAGCCAGTCACACCTGCCACAATGATGCTGCACACGGATGGCACTACTGTACGGCGGATCGGACTAGCAGCTCGTACT
>JAIUYC010000427.1 GCA_020216575.1 Coleofasciculus sp. S288
GTACCTTTGTCCCTTTGTTTATCCGAGCAACGGGCATTAACTTGAATGCGGGATGGTTTTATACGGCGGCGGCACTGGCAAGTTTCAACATGCGTTTGATCACAGGGCGGGCATCTGACCGCTACGGGCGAGGATTGTTTATCACGGGAGGGTTAGCCTGCTACGTCCTATCAATGTTTCTCCTGTCCCAGGCTCGAAGTCCCCAAGCGTTTTTGGTGGCGGGTTTGATTGAAGGGGCGGGGGCGGGAACGTTTATACCCATGATGGTTGCACTAATTTCCGATCGCTCTGCATCCAACGAACGCGGTCAGGTTTTCTCCGTCTGCATTGGCGGCTTCGATCTGGGAATTGCGATCGCAGGTCCGTTTTTTGGTTCTATTGCTGACCTGCTGGGCTACAGAGGCATTTTCTTGGCGAGTACGGCTCTAGCGTTCTTGGCCTTAATTTTCTTTATGACTCAATCCAGCAAGAACTTTTCTCGCTCCCTGCGGTTTGCCACCGGTCGCGAATCGGATAGCTATGCTTTAGTTGATACTCCCCCGTCTTAAGCAATTCAAAATGCCCTACCTCAGTAATATCAAGGCTTTTAGGTGAGGAAGATAGAGAAGAAAATACTTCCTCATCTCCCTCATCTCCCCCATCCTCACCACTGTTCAAGTGGGGCTTGCGCGTCGTCACTTTTGGTCAAAATTGCGCCAAACACCTACGAGTACGCCCTGCACCTGCACGTTGCTTGCTGCTACCTCTATCGGATTATATTTGGGATTAGCGGGTTTAAGGGTGACGCGATCGCCTTTCCGATAAAAGCGTTTGAGCGTCGTTCCCTGTCCTTCCACTCGGGCGGCGACAATCAGACCATTCTTCACTTGCTCCGGGTCGGGGATGGGTCGCATAATCACCACATCCCCTTCCGCAATCATGTCTTCAATCATGCTATCTCCCATGACCCGCAATGCGAAGTTACCCGGTTGGTGGAAAACGGGGGATACATCGAGTTGCTCTACGGTGTCGGTGAAGGGTTCTACCAAACCTCCTGCTGCGATCGCGCCTAATATGGGTATTCCGGCGGAAGCACCGCCTATAATGCGAATCGTGCGAGCTTTTCCTTCTGTCCAGTCAATGTAGCCTTTGGCTCGCAAATGTTCTAGGCGACTCTGAATCGGGGCTGGTGACTTGAGGTTCATCGCTCGCATCATCTGCCGAATTGAAGGCGCGTGTTGCGACGTGCGAATATATTCCACCAGCCAATCATAAAGTTCTTGCTGAGCTTGAGTGAGAGATTCCATAGTGTTATAAGGGGGACAAAAAGTAGGGTACTAGAGACGCGATTGCTCTTGTTTTGAATGTTGAATGAAGTTGACACTTCACTTGCATGTGCCACTCCTTTCTCCATATAGAACATTCGTACTACTAAATACCCCTATTTGTCCAGCAGATTTTAAAAAAGAAAAAGTAAAAGGCGGTTTTATTTCTCTTTCCCTTCCCCCCTCACCAAAAACTTGGCATCATTGCCAACTTCAGCAACGCCTACCCTGTTGACAATTCAATCAGTTCCTAAAATACTGGCAAGTAAAGCTTTTTGGACGTGCATGCGATTTTCGGCTTGATCCCAAATCCGCGATCGCACTCCCTCCATCACCTCTTCCGTAATTTCTTCTCCCCGATGTGCGGGCAAACAGTGCAACACAATCGCGTCTGGGTCGGCATAGGTCAACAGTTGTTCGTTCAATTGGTAGGGATGAAACACAGGAATTCGCTCATCAGCTGACGCTTCCTGACCCATACTCGCCCAGACATCGGTGTAAAGAACCTGAACGCCTTTTGCTGCAATCACTGGGTCATCGGTAAGTATCACTTCCGTCCTGCCGCCAGAAATCTGTCTTGCCTGCTCTACAATACTGTTATCGGGTTGGTAAGCTGATGGTGTGGCAATTCTGATATTCATCCCCATTAGGGCGCATCCCAACATCAGTGAATGAGCCACATTGTTGCCATCTCCGAGATAGGTCAATGTCGTGCCAGCCAGCGAACCAAAACACTCCTGCACGGTCAACAAATCTGCCAAAACTTGACAGGGATGCTCCCAGTCCGTAAGCGCATTAATGATAGGAATCTGGGTGTATTGGGCAAAGAGTTCCAACTCCTTCTGATCGAAGGTACGAATCGCCAGAATGTCCAGATACCGATCCAACACTCGTGCTGTATCTACCGCCGGTTCTCCCCGACCGACCTGAGTGACATTGGGGTTCAGGTCGATGACCTGACCGCCTAGTTGGTACATGGCTACTGAAAAACTGACTCGCGTCCGTGTAGAAGCTTTATAGAACAAAAGACCCAACACCTTGTTGCAGCGCAGGTTCACCTGCCCTGCCTTCAATTGAGCTGCCAAATGTAACAGTCCCTGAATTTCCTCTGTACTGAGGTCTGCTATACCCAGCACATCTCGTCCTTTCAATGCTTCCATGGTCTTTTCCCCAACAACTAAATCGAACTGCCTTTGCCAGAGTGCTACAGGCTGCGATCGCCAAACAAACCACACTCCTACCAGAGGACAGCCTACTACAGCCGCCCAGTTGGTTCCAAAAAGCAGTGTCTTAAAAACCTACCAGATTTTCAGAAAATTGTTTAAGTTCCTCTATCGAGAGGGTTGAGGAAAAAATTCAGTATCTTTGGGAACAAACCACTATTTTTATCCAAGATAGGAATTCAGTTTTCTAAGAGTTTGAGTGCCAAAATCGAAAAAATTTAGATTTGAATAAGACTGGGAAGTTTATGAAACAATCTTTGAGGGCAAAGCTGTACTTGCCGCTATTGACATGCGAAAACAGGTTGCATTGTACAACACTCCACGGGTTGAACAGATAGCGGTTCTCACTCGAATGAAGTACACCTAGTTTCAGGAGTCAGGAGTCAGGAGTCAGGAGCCAAGAGATGATAGCTGTACATAACTCATTTGAGAACCGCTAGAGACAGATGCCAATTACTATGGGAATTGGACTCCACGGGGGGAGTGGGATGATTTTACAGGATTGGAGAAGAAAGTTGAGAGGAGATTAAGCCGGAGCTATTTATCTACTTAAGTTAAGGTGTGGCAGTGATAAGTGAGACGAGTGGCGGGATGAACAATATTTCTAGATTGAATACGTGGAATTTCGGTTTGTGTAGTTCACTCTTCAGATTTGGCAAGCTACCTGCCGGGTTAGGCAGGGTTCTTCTACAGTTGGGATTGTTGATGGCTCCAGTGGCAATTTCCTCTGCGGCTCTGGGAGCAGAACGAATTTATATTTATTATGGGCCGATAGAATTTTCTCTGCCGATCGCAGCGTTGGACACCTATGCTAGGGAAGGCAAAATTGAGCAGGTACTAGCGGCTTATACAAATTATCTAACTCCAGAACAGCTAGAACAACTGCGGGAAGTTTTAGTGGCTCGGGTCGATGTGACTCCCGTAGCGATCGCTCAATTTCTCTATTCACCTCAAGGAATAATTATTCTAGAGCGTCTCAGTGAGGTGATTCAAACAAAAGCCGGTCAACCGGGATTTTATGCGATTCGAGCGGCACTGATCAAAGCGGCGGCTCACCCAGAGGGCTTAACGATTTTAAATGTACTGCGCGAGTTTCCCACCTACGGCATCCGGATTAACTCAGCGCGTGGCTTTGCTATTATTGACGACCTATCGAACCTGATTCGGCAATCGGAAATGGCGATCGCAGTTGTGCAACAACAAGCGAGAGCGGAAGCCGCCGCCGAGACTGAGTTTAGTTTCGCCGGTCAGCCTGGGGTTGCGTTTTCTCTGGAGCAGGACTTGCGGCAACCCGGACTGATACCCTATCGGATGCAAACCCTGAGGATCACTGACATTCGCCGCAATCGAACGTTTCTAGTCGATCTTTACCTGCCTACTCCCTCTAACCCCTTACCAGGAGAGGGAGCGGGGGGGGCAGCACCCGTGATTGTCATTTCCCACGGACTGGGTTCCGATCGCCAGACATTTGCCTATTTAGCCCGACACCTTGCGTCTTACGGCTTTGCGGTCGCTGTCCCAGAACATCCGGGGAGTAACGCTACTCAAATACAGGCTTTAATTGACGGTCTTGCTAGTGAGGCAGCTCCCCCATCGGAGTTTATTAACCGACCGTTAGATGTAAAAGTTTTGCTCGATGAATTGCAACGCTTGTTTGGCAACCAACTCGATCTAGAACGGGTCGGCGTACTCGGTCAGTCCTTTGGCGGCTACACGGCTTTAGCCCTAGCTGGCGCGAGTATTAATTTTGAGCAATTGCAAAAAGATTGTGCTCGCTTGAATGATTCGTTGAACTTATCGCTACTTCTTCAGTGTCGCGCCGAAGAGTTAGCCATTACCGAAGATAACTTGCAGGATGAACGAGTCAAGGGAGCGATCGCAATCAATCCAGTCGGCAGTTCGCTCTTCGGAGAAACCGAGTTCGGCAACATTAAAGTGCCGATGATGCTAATTGCTGGTAGCGATGATACCGTAGCACCAGCCCTGCCCGAACAGATTCAACCCTTCACCTGGCTGACAACTCCAAACAAATACCTGGTGTTGGTCGAAAACGGCACGCACTTTTCCGTTCTAGAAGAATCCTCTGGTAGTGTACCCGTACCTTCTTCTGTGATCGGACCCGAACCCGCTCTTGCTCGAGAATACATACAAGCATTGAGTGTGGCATTTTTCAAAACTTATACTGCAAACAACTCAGAATACCGTCCTTACCTGAGTGCATCCTACGCTGAATACCTCACTCAACTCCCTATCCCCTTGAGTCTCGTTCAATCTTTGACGCTGGAGCAGCTTAGCCAGTCGAGTGAGGGTGAGGATTCCACTCCAGAGCCAGTACCATCCCCTCTACCCTGAAGGAAATTCCTCACTGGTTTCTAGTTAGCCCTTAACATTAGAATTATACTAAAAAAAGTTAAGATTCGAGCAAAATTGTAACAAAAAAGCGAAGTATGGTCGTTAAAATTGGAGATACCGCTCCTGATTTCACGCTACCCACCCAGTC
>JAIUYC010000428.1 GCA_020216575.1 Coleofasciculus sp. S288
GATTGCTAGTCTTTTTATTGCTATTCCCTCCATTACTGGACTGAGCAGGCGATCGCATCGACAAGCTGATTCTACAACTGCCATACAAGCAAATACCCTATAATGCGGGCATGCGCTTATAGGATATAAGCCTCATGCCTCAAAAAAAAGAATCTCTCGTCCTTTTGATGTCTCTAATGATCACCATTCTTTTAGTCTGGATGGGGTTAGGATGGCTGACGAAACGTTCCGAGAATGTATGGGATTCATTGGTGAGCGATCAAAATGGAGCGAATGGGACGCTCACGAATGCGGATCGACAGCAAGCCATCGTCAATCGCCTGAGTACAGGTGAAACAATCTTGATTCCGGGGGCAGATTCCTCCCACAAGCAAGCAGGCGTGGCAGCATTGGCGGCTGGAAATGACGAGCAAGCGATCGCTCACTTTGAAGCCGCTCTTCAGGAAAATCGTAACGATCCGGAAGCTTTAATTTATCTCAATAATGCCCGTATCGGTCAACAAAAAGCTTATACAATTGCCGCCGTTATCCCCAGCAGTGGTTCTAATCCGAATAACGCCCTAGAAATGTTGCGGGGATTTGCTCAGGCACAACATGAAGTCAATCGATCCGGTGGAATCAACGGAGTGCCGCTGAAGGTGTTGATTGCCGATGATAGCGACAATCCAGAAATTGCCACTCAGATTGCCACTACCTTAGTTCAAAACCCTGATGTTTTAGCAGTAACGGGTCATTGGACTAGCGATGTCAGCTTGGCAGCAGCATCTGTCTATGATTCGAGCAAACTTGTCTTCATTGCTCCCGTCAGCACCACCGTTAAACTTTCCAATCTTAGCCCTTATGTTTTTCGGACAACGATTAATAATTACACAGGTGCTAGAGCGTTAGCAAATTACATGCTAACCAAGTTGCAACGCCAAAAAGTAGCTATTTTCTTCCTGCCTAAAGTAACTTATAGCCAAGAACTCAAGTCAGAATTTGCGGCAGCGGTTTCCTTAGGAGGAGGCGAAGTCGTCGCTGAATTTGATTTGTCCGATCCGGGTTTTAGTGCGGCTCATAGCGTTAAACAGGCAACTGAGCGGGGAGCAGAGGTACTGATGCTAGCAACGAACAACACTGCTGTAGACAAAGCATTGCAAGTTGTTCAAGTGAATAATAAACGGTTGGGTGTTCTGGGAGATGTGGCAAACTTGTACACCAGCAAAACTCTAGAAGTAGGTGGACACGCAGCGGATGGCATGGTTATGGCAGTACCTTGGCATATTGAGGGAAATTCGCAGTCTACCTTTCCTCATCAGTCTAGACAGCTATGGGGCGCTGATGTGAACGGAGTTACAGCCATGTCCTACGATGCACTACAGGCTTTAATCGCAGCCTTGAAACGTAATCCTACTCGCGCTGGAATCCAGCAAGCGCTTTCGGCCTCAGATTTTTCTGCGATGGGGAGTGCTAAAGCTATGCGGTTCTTGTCTTCAGGAGATGTCAATTCCCCCGTTCAAATGGTGAAAGTCAGTCCTGCTAACCCCTCTCGCTCTGGTACGGGTTACGATTTTGTTCCCGTATCTTTACGTTAAGCGACTTCCAAAAAATAAATTATCCCAACACCAGCCTTGGGTGATAGCGAAGTTTAGCGCACGGGCGGGTTTTGTATTCAGCTTATCGGGAAAGTTCACTGATTTAATCCCTAAACCCGCCCCTACAAGGACATTTTTTTACAGGACTTACGCCAAGAAAGTCTCTAAACCACCATTCGTAGGGACTTTGGTATCGTGTCCCTACAATATGTAGCGTCTGTGCGTAAGTTCTGTTTTATAGCAACGGACACATCGCTTAGGAAAAACGAACTTTGGTAAAGACGTTCCACCGGAACGTCTCTACTAAATTTATATATGTCCTAACCGCCTTGGCGGTTGCTTTATTTGGAAATCCCTCTATTAAACTTTGCTTTTAAATCCTTGAGCGTTGGTGATGATTGCTTTTGTGGAGAGCTTGAGTTTTGGCTGCTACGCCCACTATTGGCTTGAGCGGATGACTTCATCGAGAGGCTGATTCGCTTTAATTGTTCGTTGACTTCTAGCACTCGCACCTTAACGACTTGTCCCACCTTGACAATTTTCTTCGGATCGTCAACAAAGTGGTCAGCTAATTGTGAGATATGCACCAATCCATCTTGATGCACGCCAACATCAACAAATGCGCCAAAGTTAGCCACATTCGTTACAATTCCTTCGAGTTCCATGCCTTCTTTGAGGTCTGTAATTTCCTTGACCCCTTCTTTAAACGTGGCATACTTAAACTCGGCGCGTGGGTCTCTACCTGGCTTTTCGAGTTCGCTGATAATATCGCGTAAGGTGGGTAAGCCGATGGTATCGGTGACGTATTTTTTCAAATCCATCGACTTGAGGCGATCGGGGACTTGTGTTATCTGAGTTAAGGGGACGTTGAGATCGGAGGCAATTGCTTTCACCACCGGATAACTTTCAGGGTGAACGGCAGTATTATCCAATGGGTTATCACCACCGCGAATTCTCAAGAAACCCGCCGCTTGTTCAAAGGCTTTTGGGCCTAACTTCGGCACTTTCAGGAGTGCTTTGCGATTTTTAAATGCGCCGTTTTCGTTGCGATAGGTGACAATATTTTTAGCAACGGTTGGCGACATGCCAGAGACGAAGGTGAGGAGTTCTTTCGAGGCAGTGTTAAGGTCTACACCGACATAGTTCACACAACTTTCTACCGTCTCATCCAGCTTCTTCTTAAGCAGCTTTTGGTCAACATCGTGCTGGTACTGACCCACACCTATCGATTTTGGATCGATTTTAACCAATTCCGCCAAGGGGTCTTGCAAGCGACGCCCAATACTAATCGCACCTCGAACGGTTATATCTAGGTTAGGAAATTCTGCGATCGCAACATCACTAGCAGAATAAATCGACGCGCCCGACTCGTTCACCATCACCTTAATCGGTTTTCGCTCGATCGTTTGCAGCACGTCCGAGATGAACTCATCCGTCTCACGGGAAGCTGTACCATTCCCAATCGCAATGAGCTGAATGTTATATTTCTCAATCAGGTTTTTGACAATTTTGGCAGCCTCTTGGCGCTGTGCAGCAGCTTGATGTGGGAAAATAGCCTGATACTCTAGGAATTTCCCTGTCTCATCCAAGACAGATACCTTACAACCCGTCCGAAATCCTGGGTCAATTGCTAACGTCGGCTTCATTCCCGCCGGTGCAGACAGCAGAAGTTCGCGCAGATTGGTTTCAAATGTCTTAATTGACTCGATATCCGCATAGGCTTTTCTATCGGCACGAACTTCGGTAGTCAAGGAGGTTTTCATCAGGCGGTTGAACGCATCCTTAATCATCCCCCGATAAAAGTCTCGGACTGCTGGAATCTTGGTGCGAATTTCTTCTGATTCCAGGTAAGACAGAACGAAGGCTTCATCAAAGGAGAGTTCCACGTTCAATATGCCTTCTGTCTCACCTCGGAGTAATGCCAGCATATTATGAGGCGCAATATCTTTTACCCTAATCTGAAAGTTCCGATACATCTCAAATTTGGTAGAACCTTCGGGATAATCCTCTTTAATCCGGGAGACAAATACGCCGTCTTTGAGAAAGTAGTCTCGCAAGTAGGCACGCCATTCAGCTTTTTCAGAAACTTCTTCTGCCAGGATATCGGACGCACATTGGAGTGCATCCTCCGCCGTCTTAACTCCCTTCTCTTCAGAAATGTAGTTTGCCGCCTCTTCCTCCAAGGATGCAGGCTTGGCATTGGGACGGTTTAGGGACTTGATGAACTCTGCCAGGGGTCCTAAGCCTTTTTCCCTAGCTGTTGTCGCTCTTGTGCGCCGCTTCGGTTTGTAGGGAAGATAAAGGTCTTCGAGTTCGTTTTTCTGCAAGCAAGATTCAATCTTGGCTTTCAGCTCATCTGTCAGTTTACCTTGAGACGCGATCGCATCCAAAATTGACGCTTTCCGTTCTTCTAGCTCACTCAGGTAAGTATAGCGGTCAGACAGGTCGCGGAGTTGGATTTCGTCAAGGGAACCGGTTCGCTCTTTGCGGTAACGAGCAATGAAGGGAATGGTTGCACCTTCAGCAAACAAGGAAAGAGCGTTTTCCACCTGAAAGGGTTTGAGGGAAAGCTCTTGTGTGAGGACTTGAGGAATGTTCAGCATCGGAGGTATGGTCAGTTAGCTTCTATCTAGGATAATCAGCTATTCGTTCAACCATGGTACTGATTCGCTCTAGTTCAGCTAGTTTTCTGCGATCGTACTCATGACTCAGACGCCCCTACACAACATACCGCTTCAGATCCCCGACTTCTTAGAGAAGTCGGGGATCTATAATCGCTAAAATTGCTGTAATAGATACTAGCGATTTCCGGATATTGAGTCATGAAATCATTAGAAGAAATCAAAGAAAAGCTGCTTCAATACAAGCCTATTATCCAAGAAAAGTATAAAGTCAGTGAGTTAGGTATATTTGGTTCTTATGTCCGGGGAGAACAAACTGAGGACAGCGATGTTGATGTTCTTGTAGAATTTTCCGAAATTCCCGGATTACTCAAGTTTATTGATTTGGAAAATTATCTCGCTGATAACATCGGCATTAAAGTAGACTTAGTTCGTAAAGGCGCACTAAAGTCGAAAATAGGACAGCGGATTTTGTCAGAGGTCATCTATCTATGACTAGAACATTAAGAGAATATCTTCAGGATATTTTAGATTATGTTAACACAATTGAGAATCTGGTCAGTGGGATGTCTTTTGAGGAGGTAACGAGAGATAAAAAAACTCTCCTAGCTGTGATGATGGCTTTTACCATTATTGGTGAAGCTACAAAGGGCATCCCTCAATCATTTAGAAATCAATATCCCCATGTCCCCTGGAAAAGTATGGCAGGAATGAGAGATAAGGTAGTACATGAATATTTTCAAGCAGATTTAGATGTTCTTTGGCAAACTATACAAAATGACATTCCTCAATCAAAATATTTAATTGAGGAATGTCATTTT
>JAIUYC010000429.1 GCA_020216575.1 Coleofasciculus sp. S288
CCAATATTGGTTTTAACTGAACCAATTGCACAGAAACCTTTCTGATTTGTACTGGCGCGAAACGCTTGGGTAAGGGCTGCGATTTCAATCGGATCGCCTAATGCGGTTCCGGTTCCGTGTGCTTCGATATAAGTAATTGTTTCTGGTTCAACCTCAGCTACGACTTGAGCTGTTCTAATTGCTTTGGCTTGACTATCGATGCGGGGTGCCATGTAGCTAACTTTGAACGAGCCATCGTTATTAATTGCCGAACCTTTGATGATGGCTTGGATGAAGTCTCCATCTGCGATCGCATCCTCTAATCTCTTCAAAACGACCAGACCGACGCCTTCGCCGCCGGGAGTTCCCTGTGCTTTCGCATCAAAAGCGCGACAGTGTCCGTCTGGCGACAGGATTCCTCCCTCTTGGTAAAGATAGCCCGATTTTCGCGGCGAACCGATAGAAACTCCACCCGCCAAAGCCATATCGCAGTCACTGTTGAGCAAGCCTTGGCAGGCTAAATGGACAGCAACCAATGACGTTGAGCAGGCGGTTTGAACGGTATAACTCGGTCCTTCCAAATTGAGTTTGTAAGAAATGCGCGTTGTTAAAAAATCTTTATCACTGCCAATTATAAGTTGTAAGCTATCGACGGAATTGATGAAGTTTGGATTGGAATACAGGTTGAAGAAGTAGCTATTCAGGCTTGTTCCTGCATAAACCCCAATTGAACGTTTGTAAGTTTCCGAGTCATAGCCAGCACCTTCTAAGGCTTCCCAAGCACACTCTAATAAGAGCCGATGTTGTGGATCGGTGATTTCTGCCTCTCTAGGATTGAAGCCAAAAAATTCGGCATCAAACAATTCGGCATCCTCTAATATCGCCTTAGCTTTGACAAAGTTGGGGTCGCGCAGCACATTGGCATCTTTTACCGAAGAGGCTAGTTCCTTATCAGTAAAAAAAGCAATAGATTCTACCCCATTTTGCAGATTATGCCAAAACTCGTCTACATTTTTGGCACCCGGAAAACGTCCTGCTATACCGATAATTGCTATTTCCGAGCCATTGTACTGGGGATATAATTCGGAAGTATTCATAATTGATTTGCCCAATAAATTGTTTATTTTTGAGACTGCATTTTTTGCCGACGTTTTTGTTGTTGAGCTTTAGCTGCTTTGACTTTCTCAGTTTGAATATCCTCTTCAAGAAGAGAGGATTGTTGATTGCGAGTTTGGCTGAAATATTCTGCCAAAGCGCTTATCGTTGGATATCTGAACATTTCGATGAGTGATAAGTCGGTGTTGAAGAGTTCGCGCAACTGGCTATTGACCTGAACCAGGAGTAATGAATGACCGCCGAGTTCAAAAAAGTTATCGTGGATGCCTATCTTCTCAATCTTGAGAGCCTTTTGCCACACCTTGGCGATCGCTTGTTCGGCTTCAGTTTGTGGCATGACATAAGCAACGTCTAACTCCGGACGAAGCGCTTCCGGCGCGGGTAGTGCTTTGCGGTCTACCTTGCCGTTGAGTGTCAGTGGCAGAGCATCTAACAGCACAAAGGCGGACGGTACCATGTAACTCGGTAGCTTTTCCTCCAAGAAGCGGCGCAGTTCAGTAATCGTGGGTGTCGGTTCTGGCTCAAAGACGGTATAGGCTACCAAACGTTTGGAACCCTGTTCATCTTCCCGTGCTGCAACCACGGCTTCTCGCACCCCTGGATGTTGGCTCAGTACGGACTCAATTTCTCCGAGTTCAATGCGGAAACCCCGCACTTTCACCTGATGATCGATACGACCGAGAAACTCAATATTGCCATTAGGGAGATAACGAACCAAGTCTCCCGTTTTGTAGAGGAGGGAAGCTGGGTTGCTGTTAAAGGGATTTGGGATAAACTTCTGTGCAGTGAGTTCTGGTCGGTTGAGATAACCGCGAGCGAGTCCCACCCCGCCAATGTGTAGTTCTCCGGATACCCCCACCGGAACCGGCTGCATGTATGGGTCTAGGATATAAAATTGCGTGTTGGCGATCGGGCGACCGATAGAGACGAGACCATTTTGTGACTCTGCGCTGTTTTGGGGTTCAACTTTATGGACAGCTGACCAAATCGTGGTTTCTGTCGGACCGTATAAGTTCCAAAGTTCGGTACCTCGTTCGAGCAATTGATTGGCGAGGGAGTAGTCGAGAGCTTCACCACCGCAGAGAATTTTTAAGGGTTTATTGTTCTGCCACCCGGCTGCCAGGAGTAACCGCCAAGTGGCTGGTGTTGCCTGCATAATCGTGGCACCGCAGGAGGTCAACTGTTGTAACAACTGGGTTCCGTCAGCAGCGACTTCGCGACTGACCATGACCAAACGAGCGCCGACAATCAACGGCAGATAGAGTTCGAGGGCTGCAATATCAAACGATAGAGTGGTGACGGATAAGAAGATATCTTTTTCACTCAGCCCTGGAGTCTGGCGCATGGCACTTAAGAAGTTTACCAAAGCGCTGTGGGGAATTTGCACCCCTTTGGGTTGACCCGTTGAGCCGGAGGTGTAGATGGCATAGGCCAAGTTTTCAGGGGTGGTTTCATTGGTAGGATTGCGATCGCGCAGCGATCGCGTAGCGCATTCGCTTTGTCTAGCAATCTCGTCCCAGTGAGCATCCAAGCAGACTACCCGAGCGCGATGTTCTGGCAACTGAGCTGCTAAGTTTTGTTGAGTTAGCAGCACGCTCGCTCCAGCGTCCTGCAAGATGAAAGCTAAGCGCTCTTTTGGATAAGCTGGGTCTAGTGGCACGTAGGCTCCACCCGCCTTGAGGATGCCTAAAAGACCAACGAGCATATCGAGCGATCGCTCTACGCAAATTCCTACCAGTACCTCTGGTTTTACGCCAAGCTCTTGCAAATAGTGAGCTAGCTGATTCGCTCGCTGGTTTAGCTCCCGATAAGTTAGCTGCTGATTTTCAAACACTACCGCCACAGCATCGGGTGTTTTCTCTACCTGCGCCTCAAATAGCTGATGAATACAGACATCTTTTAGATAATCTGCCTGAGTTTGATTCCATTCTCTCAACGACTGATGCTGCTCAGTTTCGCTTAGCAGGGGCAATTCACCCACAGTTTGTTGGGGATTTTCTACAATTGCTGACAACAAGTTCTGGAAATGAGCCGCCATCCGCTCAATAGTTGACCCATCAAACACGTCAGTGTTGTACTCCCATTCACCCACCAATCCCTGAGCCGTTTCGGTGATTGACAGGGTTAAATCAAACTTAGCAATTGTGCTTTCCCGCTCTAACTGAGTCAAAGTTACACCGGGTAACTCTACTTCACCCATCGGTGCATTCTGCAAGTCAAACATCACCTGGAACAGGGGAGAATGACTCAAAGAGCGTTGGGGTTGCAAGGCTTCTACTAATTGCTCAAAAGGCACGTCCTGATGTTCGTAGGCTTTGAGTGTAGTTTCCCTAACTCGTGCCAGTAAGTCCTTGATCCTGGGATTATCTTCAAAACGGGTTCTCAACACCAAAGTATTCACAAAAAAGCCAATCAATGACTCAACTTCTTGACGGTGGCGATTAGCTATAGGAGAACCAATTAAAATATCTGATTGACCGCTGTAGCGATAGAGTAAAGTGGCAAACGCCGCCAACAGGGTCATAAATAAAGTTGTCCCCGACTGCCGAGACAGGGTTTGCAACTTTTGGGTTAAATCAGTATTTAAAGTAAAACTGTGAGTCCTACCCCGGTAAGTTTGTACAGTTGGACGAGGATGGTCAGTGGGAAATTGTAACAATTCTGGCGCACCCTGCAATTGAGAAAGCCAGTAGTTGAGTTGTGTTTCTAGTACCTCTCCACTCAACCATTGTCTTTGCCAAACTGCAAAGTCGGCATACTGGATTGGTAATGCTGTTAAGGGAGATGGTTCTCCTGCACCAAAAGCTTGATATAAACTCGATAGTTCTTGGATAAATACCCCGATTGACCAACCATCAGAGACAATATGGTGCATTGTCAGTAACAGTACATATTCTGTTGCTGATAACTGCAACAAACTACACCTGATTAATGGTGCTATTTCCAAGTTAAAGGGAGTAATTGCTTCGAGTTGTGCTTGTTGGTGTAGGACAGTTTCTCGTTCTGTTACTTCTAGTGGCTTTAAGTCCACCACAGTTATCTTCAGGGTGGCTTCTGGGTGAATTACCTGTATTGGTGTGCCGTTAACAGTTTGAAAGCTAGTGCGTAGTACTTCGTGGCGGCGTACTATTTCTGATAAGGCTTGTTGCAGGGTATTAACATCCAAGTTACCCGTGATGCGGACTGCCCCTGGTATGTTGTAAGTGGCACTTGACCCTTCCAGTTGGTTGAGGAACCACAGTCGCTGCTGGGCAAAGGACAGGGGTAATTGTTGCCTGTCGGTTCTCGGTTGAATGGGGGGAAGACTTAATCCGCTATAGGTAGTACGTAACTGGGTTAAGGTCGGCTCTAATTGAGCTGTGGTGGGAGATTCAAAAACTGTCCGTAGGGGAATTTCTACGTCCAAGGCAACTCTGAGTCTCGAAATTAATTGGGTGGCTAGTAGAGAATGTCCTCCCAATTCAAAGAAGTTGTCATGGATTCCTACATTTTGTACGCCGAGAACTGAAGCAAAGATGTTGGCGATTATTTCTTCACTTGCTGTGCGGGGTGCTACGTATTCATATTCTTGGCTGATTTCTCCATCTGGTTCTGGTAATGCTTTTCTGTCTACTTTGCCGTTGGGTGTTAGAGGTAGAGTGTCTAAGGTGACAAAGGCAGAAGGCACCATGTATTCGGGTAGCTTTGACAAGAGGAATTCACGCAGTTGGTTGCTGGTGAGTGATTCATCTCTAGTAACGATATAGGCAACTAAGCGCTTGTTACCAGGAAGATCTTCTCTGGCAATAACTACAGCTTGTTGGATTTGGGGGTAGCTGTTGAGGACGGATTCGATTTCTCCGAGTTCGATGCGGAAGCCGCGAATCTTCACTTGATGGTCAATTCGACCGAGGAATTCGATGTTACCATCAC
>JAIUYC010000430.1 GCA_020216575.1 Coleofasciculus sp. S288
AAACTCACAACGTCACAGCCTTCTTTGCTTGGACAGCTTGGGCAGCCGTAGCAAATCGACCGAATGCGCCGTTTTCTTATACAGCAAACTGGCCTCATGATGACTTAGTTGGTAACGAGCCACCCGGGCAATTTATCATCTGGTCGATTGTGTCAATCATTATTCTGATTGCTGGAATTGGAGCATTTTTGTTCGTCTACCTGAGTCAAGAAGAGGCGGATGATGTTTTGCCAGTTCCGGCGCGTCCTGCTGTGGCAATTCCCACACCGAGCCAAAAAGTAACCTCGCTATTTTTTGGTGTAGCAATGGCACTATTTTTAGTGCAAATTATCATGGGAATGTTCACCGCTCACTATGCGGTAGAAGCGGAAGGATTTTACGGAATTCCTTTGAGTGATTTTCTTCCCTACGCAGCTTCCCGTACTTGGCACTTGCAATTAGCTATCTTTTGGATTGCAACGTGCTGGTTAGCAGCAGGACTGTACTTTGCTCCCCGTTTTGGTCAGTTTGAACCCAAAAATCAAGCACTGGGTAATGTCGTTCTCCTCATAGCCTTAACGGTTGTTGTTGTCGGTTCGATGATTGGCACTTGGGAGGCGATAACCGGAGTTCTGGATGTAAAACAAAGCTTCCTTTGGGGACACCAAGGTTATGAGTACATCGAATTAGGACGGGTTTGGCAAATCCTGCTGATTGGTGGCATGACGTTTTGGCTGTGGCTGATGTATCGTGCCTTCAAGCCTGCGTTGAAAAAGGAGAAAAATCCGACGGGTTTAAGTCACTTTTTCCTCTACAGTGCGATTACTATTCCTCTGTTTTATTCCGTGGGATTGATGTACACCAATCACACACCGTTGAGTATTGCGGAGTATTGGCGTTGGTGGGTGATTCACCTGTGGGTTGAAGGATTCTTTGAGGTATTTGCTACGGTTGTGATTGCCTATTTGTGCAGTGAGTTGGGATTCCTCAAGAAATCTTCGGCGTTACGTGCGACTTACCTCACCACAATTCTGTATTTGGGTAGTGGTGTGATGGGGACACTGCACCATCTGTACTTCTCCGGTACACCCTCGTTTATTGCAGCAACAGGTGCGGTATTTTCAGCTTTGGAAGTAGTGCCTCTGACGCTGATTGGTTTTGAGGTATTGCAAACGTTGAAACTTTCTAAGGAAGCAGAAGGATTTTATCGTTGGCCGTTACGATTTTTCATCGCTACCTGTTTTTGGAATTTAATCGGTGCAGGAGTGTTTGGATTTTTGATTAATCCGCCGATTGTTCTGTACTATTCTCAGGGGTTAAATACAACGCCAATTCACGCTCATTCTGCTTTGTTTGGGGTTTATGGCTGTTTGGCGCTGGCGCTGATGTTGTTTGCCTTGCGGGAATTTGTGCCAGAACAGGCGTGGAATGAGAAGATGTTGCGCTTTTCGTTCTGGGCAATCAATATTGGTTTAGTCATGATGATGGTTTTTGGGCTGATTCCGAATGGATTTTATCAGCTATCAGAGTCGATTGAGCATGGTACTTGGTTTGCCCGCAGTGCTGAGGTGATTACGAGTCCCTGGATGCGGTGGACGGTGTGGCTGCGGATTCCGGGTGATATCATTTTTGCGATCGGTGCTCTGACGATGTTCTTGTTTACGGTGAGGGCGATTTTTGCGGTTTTTCGCTTTCCGGTTCCCACAACTAAACCGGAATTAACTGCTACTGCTCACGCTAGCGGAACTGAGTCCTGACGCTCAATAGTTCTCAGTTTGCCAAAATCCCCAACTTTACTTGGCTAGGGTTGGGGGTTTGTTTGTCCGCTATGAGTACATCTTAAGGGACAAGGGATACCATGCTTTTACGCTTGCACGTTAGAGTAATAGAAGTCATAGAAGTAGCGAACTGGTGAGGATGAACTCATTATGCCAAATAAATTGACTCACTTGAGAATCAGAAACTTCCGTTCGCTTGCGGATGTGACTGTTGATTTGAAAGATTTGAATGTTCTCTTCGGCTCTAACGGAGCTGGCAAGTCAACGTTTTTGGATACAGTTTGGTTTATTCGAGATTGTGCTATCAACGGAGTTGAGTCAGCGTCTAGTGTTAGAAGTCATGGGATCGGTGCCCTTTGGGAAGGAGCGGATGAAGGTGCAAACATATCGATTGCAATTGAAACTGAGGCAGTAGACTATGAGGTTTTATTTGGATACTCCTCTGGTAGGATCGAGCCTTTTGTTGGCGAAAGATTGTACTCAAAGAGTCGCAAGGTTTATCTGATTGACCGCAAGAGAGGAAGTGACAAAGCCACCTTTTACCACTTAAAGTTGGATCAGCAGGTGACAATTGAACTTAGAGAGCCTGAAAAACTTGCTTTTAGTAGGTACGTAGACTTCCAGGAAGGAGTGGATGAAGCATCTGATTTAGACAGATTACTTCACTTTGTTCATCTTTATCACTCGCGAGAAGCTAACTTATTTCGACTGAAGCAACGAGGTTCAGATTCTAGCTACCAAACTTGGCTCTGGGAGAGGTGTGAAAATTTATGGTCAGTTTTAAGGAATCTCCACGACAAGCGAAGAATTGATAGACGATATGACACAATTGTGGAGTTCATGAGAGAAAGCTTTCCATCATTCGATGATCTTTTGATTGAACAGACTAGTCTAAGTACTGTATATGGAAGTTTTTTGGAAAAAACAAGAAAAAATCCAATTCAAGCCTCTGGAGTATCTGATGGTCATCTTCAGATGCTTATTCACCTGACGGCTCTATTTTCTGAGGGAGCTAATCGTGATTCTCTGATCTTGTTTGATGAGCCTGAAATATCGCTGCATCCCTGGACAATATCAATTTTTGCAAAAGCAGTTAAACTGGCTACTGAAAGTTGGAACAAGCAAGTTTTTATCGCAACTCACTCTCCCGTTCTGATGAGCCAATTTGAACCAGAGTATATATTTGCTACAGAAGTTGATGAAATTGGGCAAACAGTCATAAAACGAGTCAGCGAAATGGAAGAGATTAAAGATTTACTAGAGGAATATGCAGTAGGTTCCCTCTACATGGCTGAGATGATTGCACCTCAGAGTAAATCTCTTTCAATGGTGGAGTAAGGGTGGATGAACGGTCAAGATGTTACTAATGACCACCCATGTTATTTCTTTCACTTCGGATTGATTGTTACAGGCAAAGGTGAACGTACTCATCTTCCGAAATTATTCAAATCACTAATGATGTCCGGAATTTGTACATTTCAAGTTATTGGTTTTATTGGACAACGTTCGCCGATAACCTCCGATAAGAAAAAGCTGAAAATGGTTGGAAGTGGCAAAAGTATTCCTGATAAAGATGAGAGAGATATTGGTTTACCAGCGAGAAGATATTTGTCCACAAATCGATGTGCTTATGTACTGCTAATAGATGATCTAGAACATGATCGCAGAAACCAAGGACAACAAATTTTTGACCGATACCGACAAGCGTTCGACAAAATTATTCCAGAAGAGCAAAAACATCGAGCCTCTGTACACTTTCTAGTGAATATGCTGGAGGCTTACTACTTTGCAGATGCGGCAGCAGTCAACAAGGTTTTGGGAACTTCTTTGTCAGATTACTTAGGAGATGTAGAAACCATTCACCATCCCAAAAATGACTTAAAAAATCTCTATACTGGCTTTGATGAAGTTCAACACGGCGGAAGTATCCTTGATTGTCTCAATGTTGAACATGTTTTGTCTCGCCCTGATACCTGTGCATCACTAAGAACTTTATTTGCATGGTGTTCAAAGGTGTTGGCTGAGTATTCAACTCCATCGGCTGAAAATCAACCTCCAGTCGATCCGTATCGGCTTCAAGATGGCATATTGAGCGACATAACAAAATCACAGTTGGATCATGTATGAGAAAAGCCCAACTGCATCCTGACACTAAGTTCTTCTAATTCATCGATTTTCTCAACCTTGGTTAACCAGGGTTGGGACTTGTTGTGTTAGAAGTGTGCTGCTTTAAGGTGCTTGATAGAGTGCCTCTATGATTATTGAATGTTACACTTTTCAAGTTTTGTCGCAAAAGAATCGATTCGACTGAGATCGCCATCCCAATATGCACCAAACCAGCCAGATTTCCATACAAAACCTAATACTTCCAAATACTCTGGTAAGTGTCCTTGGGGGGCATTAAGACTGAAGGTAAATTGAGCATATTTGATCCATGAGTTATTCTCACGCCATCCAACATCATTGCCAAATTTATTCACATTACCATTCACACTTTCCCAGATGCGCTTTTGGACACTAAAACCAAAGTGACCATTGCTATATTTAACCCAGAGTTGGTCAATTATAGCGAGATCTTCGCAGGGAATTCTGGCAATAGATTCAGAATCAAGCCAGCGCCCTTTTCTAGAGCAGGCTATCGAAAGCAGAACGTTGCTAGTTTCCAGATTAGCCCCTATCCAGTTTCCAGCAGCTAGTAAATCCCGTAGTTTAGTGTAATTAACCCCCAGTGGGGAGATTAATTTAAGCGAGGAAGTTTGTGTTGATGATGGCGCAGAAGTGATGGGAACAGTTTCCATGCCTAATAATCCCATCCACTCTTGCATTGTCTGGGGACGATTCTCTGGCTTGATCTCCATCCCCTTGAGAATCCCCTGATTCACCCTGTCGCTGATGCTAGGATTAATTTCCTTTGATTCCAAAAACGACATACTAATAGCCCTGAGTGGAGCAAGCGTTGGCACTTCTCCAGTTAACAGCGAATACAGTGTCGCGGCTAAAGCATAAACATCAGTGTAAGCACCCCGTTTTGAGCGTTTGTCATACTGCTCAATCGGAGCAAAGCCATCGGATAACATTTGCGTATGGGTCTGAGTTAAATTCGGGGTAAACTCACGGGCAATGCCAAAATCAATTAACACAGCCTCCGATTTACCAGAGCGCAACATGATATTTTGCGGCTTTACATCTCGGTGCAACAAACCGTTATTATGAACAACTGCTAGCGCCTCACCAATCTGTTGA
>JAIUYC010000431.1 GCA_020216575.1 Coleofasciculus sp. S288
GACTTACGCACAGATGCTACACAGAGTAGGGGCGAGGCATGCCTCGCCCCTACAGATGGTGGTTTAAAGGTAAATTTGCGTAAGTCCTGAAAATTCAAAGTTCAAAATGGCAAAGTCTAAGGGTAGTAAGCTTCTTGTCGCTTTTAGAGCGGCGGCATGACTATCACAGGTTGATCGAGGTGACCTAATGCCAAAACCTCTTGCTCGTAGATGAATTCGCTGTAGTCGGCTAAGTTGTCGAGCCCCACCAGGTTGAGGATAATCTCGCAAGCAAGCCAGATTGTCGTTTTAACGAATACTTTTTTCCATTGGACTTTCATTGGCCTTGCCCCCTGGATGAGCGGTAGAGGTTGAATGGTCGGGGTTGGAACTCTCTGATATAACTATCAGTTTGGTCTGTGCCTTTTACGTATCTTTGGGGAATCGTTCAGGACAATTCCAAGAGTTAGTGCAGGACACAGGCAGAGAGTTAGAGCATTCCGACTCGTGTTTTAGTATTCAAGGGGGATGTTTGCGATCGCGTTTGCTCTAGCGTCTACCTTAGGGATGAGACACTCGGCTTGTAGTCATTAACAATAGGGATAAGCATTCATTTTTTACAAAGACATCCAGACTCACATGAACTACCACGTCATTTACGACGGCAAGTGTAATCTCTGTACCACGCTGGTACAGCTTTTGGAAAATTTAGACAAAGGCCAATTATTTGATTACATCCCTATGCAGGATGAAGCGGCGTTGAAAAATTTTGGGGTGACGCCTCAAGACTGTGAGATGGGGATGATTTTAATTGATGCCAAAGCACCAGAACGCCGATGGCAGGGAAGTAATGCTGCTGAAGAGATAGGGCGTCTGTTGCCAATGGGTGATGTGTTTGTCTCTGCTTACCGAACTCTGCCTGGGATGAAATGGGCTGGCGATCGCATTTACGAGCAAGTTCGCGATAATCGTTACAGTTGGTTTGGCAAGCGCTCTAGTACCTACAACTCTGCTTATCCAGTTGGTTGCAACTCAGCCGAGAATTGCGAAAGTTGACGCGATCGCATCAGAACATCCAATAATGAGCGGATGGGGCGATGCGGAGATTGCTGTTGAAGAGATTCCTGCATCGCCGCATCGCCTGGAGCGTTAATTTCTGCATCGTCTCCACTACTGGATGTACTCTAGTGCAACCGTTGTTGCAATAAAGAAGTTTTGTCGCCCTGCGAGCTACTTTAAAACTAACTCCAGCTCAACAACTGCTCGTTTAATTTCTAACATCAAAACTCCCTGCTTTGCGTCTCTACCCGCAAGGACAAGAAAAACTGCATCTGGACCACAACTGGTCAAAATGCTATAGCCTTCATCACCGTGGACATAGATGCGATCCATTTCACCTCTAACGAGTTCTCGACTAATCCGCTCGCCCAAAGACAGCATGGCGGCAGACATAGCTGAAACTCGTTCTTCATCCATTCCGCTCGGCAAGCTTGAAGCCAAGGGTAAGCCATCCGTAGTCACCATCGCCGCGCCCTGAACGCTAGCGGTTGTTGAGACAAAATCTTGGAGGATATGGGTCAGTTTTTCAGTATTAATTGGCATTGTGGTATCCTCGATCCAATAGGCTTAAGTTAGGATTGAGTACTCCAAAACATCGTGAGTACCCCCCCGCAAAACAGACTCCGTTTGTTGTCCGCGCAAGCGCTTGTCTAAGAACGCTTCTAAAAAGCCCTGAATGGCACCTAACGTATAGGTACACTGCCGTGAGGAACCCATCGGTTCACCAGAGGAACAAAAGGTTTCTTTCGCATAGACTTTGTAAACCTGTCCTTCTTGCTCAATCTTGTCAATAATGCATAGGCGGCATCCCTGTTTACCTAGAATTAGATTTGCCTTTTCTCGTATTTCTTCGAGAGACAAATTAGCGCCTTTGTTCGCTAAACCTAACTCTTGAACGGAATTTTTGCCTTGCTGGCGACCGGCAGAAAGCATTGCGATCGCAGCCGTTTTTTCACCAATGGCTTCCTCTATACCACTGATCAGCGACTTCAGAAAAATAATGCTACTAAAATCTCCCAGTTCTTTCCGTAGCACATGCGTTTCTACAGACATAAGATAACTCTCCTTTTATCTGTAGTTTTACAGTTTGAGGTAAGTATTACTTAATACGTATCATTTATATTACCTCTATCTATTCTAGATATAGAGAGAAAATTAAATAAAATAAGGTAAAGTTTTGTGATGCACCGCGCTATTTACCAGGGCAACTGCTATCTTTGCTCTGCTTGATTCTTCATCAATCGCTGCACGCTCACCAACGCTCGATTCAACTCATACCCTCGCCTTTCGGGATGATTAAGATATGCCTGCTGTTCCTCCTCAATCATCTGCACGTCTTGACGCACCAATCCATCCAGTAACGTCTGTGCTGAACCAAACAGGCTATTTTTCACAAGCCGACGAAACCACACTGGCAACTTATGCAACCGCCAAAACGCATTTAGTGAAGTGAAATGAATTAAATAAGCACGAGTTGCCGTGCGATCAATTGGACAAAGCAGACAGTAAATTTTGAAATCTTTCCCCAAGGTTGATACCCAATGCGGATAAACATAACTCACATCCAAAGCCTCTGGATGAAGCCGTCGTAAGGCGGGAAAAAATAACTGAGAAATTGACCAGATTTTATCAATTTTGTAATAACTTTGTGCCTGATAATGGGCATCCACCCGATTAGCATCTTCTTGAATATCGTTTAGCACAGCACCTGTCCAAGCTTGCCAGTCTTGATGCAAATGCCCGTGGTACATATCCATCAGGTTTTCTATCAGGAAAGAATAGTGAGCTTGACAGTTAATTGTTGAAACTGTGGCAATATAGTTGAGATTTTCCCATTCTGAGATACCCAATGGTTGTAGAGACATTGCATGCAATATCTCTACATTTCCAGGAAATAACCAAATAAAACCATGCTGTTCCTTAACAGGGTAGCTGCGAATTTTGCAATTGGGGAGTTTCTGATTTGCTGCCAGATAAGGAACGGCTGCACACTCGCCACTTGACGTAAATTGCCATCCGTGGTAGGCACATTCCAACAATTCACCCTTAACGCAACCGTGACTGAGTTTAACCTGTCGATGGGGACAACGGTCTTCTAGGGCATGAACTGTCCCGCTATTATCTCGATAAAGAACAATCGGCTGTTCCCAAAGCATAACATCGAGAGGTTGGGTTTGAACCTCGCTGCTGCGAGCAACCACATACCAATGATTGAGATTGATGCCTAGCTGACGAATATCAAGTTGCGGAGTGATTCGAGAGGGAGATTGCATCAGTCTTTTTTATCTTTGTTTTACAGCCTTAACAAAGTGTAACGTACCAGCCTTCTACCTTCTTGTACTAGTCGCACAACAACCTAGACAACATTATCTTGAAGAGGTGAGGATTTTTCCATTTTCCAGAGAACCATATTGGTGCAACTCAGTGTCAGCACTACAGCCATTGTTATACTTTAATTCAAAAGTTTGACTGGGATTAGGCTCCCCTCTTGGAATGCAATAACTTTTGCTTTCATCGCCACTCCAAGCATCGTTATCCCCGGAGTCAGTTGGAATAGCATAATAATGAGTCGGTAAGCCATGAGAAGCATGCAAAATTGGGGTTATACAGCTTTCATCACTTAATCTAAACCACCCTCTAGATACCCCTGATGAATAGCCCCAAGACACGTTTAGGGGTTCACCAGTTTTGTTACAAAGTTTTGGATGTTCTTCTAATAAAGTGCCTTGAGAATAGCCTGGGCTGATTTGTATTGACAGTGTCATTAAGACCAGTGTTTTCCCCAAGAATCTGAAACAAAACTTCATATAGCGTTGGCTTACATACTCTACAAGGGCAGAGAAGGCATGATACCATTTCTGAGCTTGGAGTCAACTTGCGAGTATTCCACTAAAATCATTAATAGATTCAAAAGCCGACCGGAAAACAGGAGTTTTGTGGCAAGATTAAAAGCTGTCCCTTTGAAGGAATGACAAGGAAGTTTAGTTATGGCTCTGCGAATAGGCGACACAGTACCCAACTTTACTCAGAAATCTACTGAAGGCGAAATCAACTTTCACGAGTGGGCAGGCGACAGTTGGGTCGTGTTGTTCTCCCACCCTGCCGACTTCACCCCAGTTTGCACCACTGAGTTAGGTACTGTTGCCAAGCTCAAACCGGAATTCGATAAGCGCAATGTTAAGGTGCTGGCGCTGAGCGTTGATGATGTTGACTCACACAAAGGTTGGATAGGAGACATCAACGAAACGCAGAATACCAGCGTCAACTACCCGATTTTGGCAGATCCGGATCGGACAGTCTCTGATCTCTACGACATGATCCACCCGAATGCCAACAATACCTTAACAGTGCGATCGGTTTTCATCATCGACCCTCAGAAGAAACTGCGGTTAACGTTCACCTACCCCGCCAGCACGGGGCGAAACTTTGAGGAAATCCTGCGGGTGATTGACTCGCTGCAACTCACCGACAACTACAGTGTGGCAACCCCAGCTGACTGGAAAGAAGGTGAAGACGTGGTGATTGTCCCTTCATTGAAAGACCCAGACGTGTTGAAAGAGAAGTTTCCCAAGGGTTACGAAGAAGTTAAGCCCTACCTGCGGATGACCCCTCAACCCAATAAATAAGTGTTAGAGAGTAGGGAGTTTTGTAGGGTGGGCATTGCCCACCCTGCTTGCTTTTACGGCAAAAGATGAAAGCGCTTTAATGGGTTCTTGCCCTGAAAACGAAACTATATTTTAAAAGGAAAGATGGATATCAAAGCAGGCTTCGTCGGAACCATTGGCAATACACCTCTGATTCGATTAAATAGCTTCAGTGAGGAAACGGGTTGTGAAATTCTCGGTAAAGCCGAGTTTCTCAATCCGGGTGGTTCCGTGAAAGACCGGGCAGCACTGTACATTATCCAAGATGCTGAAGAAAAAGGCTTGCTCAAGCCGGAGGGTACAGTCGTTGAGGGAACT
>JAIUYC010000432.1 GCA_020216575.1 Coleofasciculus sp. S288
GATGAAGTGTTTGCCGCCACAAGTTTGCGGCTTGACGAGCAGCGAGGCATCCTCTGGGGAACGTCCCCTGACTTTCTTGGAGTTCGTGGACCTAATGGTGAAACGCTGCGCCGATCGCATCGGATTTTTGCGATCAATATACGATCAGGGGACGTTGTGCGCGTGATGCTGATGCCCGATGGTGGTTTTGGAAATGATATTGCGATCAATGCAGATGGCGGTGTTTATATCACGGACAGCTCGCGTCCTCGAATCCACTATCTTGCACCAGGGGCGACTCAGTTCCGGATTTGGGCAGAAGACGAACAGTTTCGCTCCCAGGAGATAGGACTTGCCGGAATTGCCCGCAGTCCTGATGGCGTACTCATCGTTGGGTTGTTCTCCGATGGAAAACTGCTGAAGGTGACACAAAAACCGCAGGAAGGTGTAACGGTTGAGGTGATACATCTAACACGCAAGCTGGAAAACCCTGACGGGATGCAATTTGCGCCTGATGGTTCACTACTGGTAACTGAAGGTGCAACGGAAAGTGGTAATGGTCGCCTTCTACGCATTAATGTACTTACACCGGGGACTCAACCCAAGCCAGTAGAAACCCTGGCAGCTAACATGGAGTCGCCAGTAAACTTAACGGTAGTGGGGCGAGAGGTTTGGATTACTGAGGCACGAATCCGCCATCGCCTTGTGCCAGGAAGGGAGAAAGAGATTCCCTCTCGCTTCTTCATCCGTCGTTTCAGGCTATCGGCAGACCTTGGGCTAGTCTTAACTATTCCTGCTCTGTTCATAGAATATCCTAGAGCATCGGTCTAGGTTTCAAGGTATTGCTCATCTCTTCGATTTCCAAAAGAGTTTGAATCAATTTTTTAGCGATTTACTTCAGACTTGAAGCTTGCCGTCCACCTAGACGTTGTCCTTCAGCCCTAGGCAGCACGTTGACTGAAATCGTTGCATATGGACCCTGTTGCTGACCAATAATAATCAGCCGAATAAAGTCGCCTAACCCTTCAATCAGTCGAGCATGGCGCAAAACACCAGAATCGACTGGCACAAATCCAATTTCTTCTGCAAGCTGCATTACCGTTTTTTTGGCTTGTTCATCATCTCCTGCGACGAAGACAGAAACCTGATACTCCTTGATCGGTTGAGGCGCTAACTCAAACACCTCCTGTGCCATTGTGTTAAAGGCTTTGACGACGCTAGCATTGGGGACATCCTTAGCTAACTTCTCAGCCAGAGATTCTGCGATCGCAGGATAGGCAAATCCTTCTGGGATGTCCTGGTTATTGCAATCGATGATAATTTTACCGTCGAGTACTTCAGGAGCTGATAACAATTCAGATGGCACAATGCCACGGGCTGTCCACAAAATCACATCGGCAAATGCAGCCGCTTGCTCATTTGTACCACCTTGAGTTCCGTTACCTGCAAGCTCTGCCACTGCCTGGCTTTTGGCTGCATCGCGGGAACCAAAAAAGACTTGATGCCCCTGCTCAGACCAGAGAATGCCGAGCGATCGCCCCATGTTACCACTACCGATAATTCCAATTTTCATCGTTCAATCCCTAATATTGTTCGCTTGCATTGCCCTGTTACCCCATTCAATAATCCGGCGTTCTCATCGAGATGGTGTTGTCTACCGTCCACTGCAACCCTCTGCGGCTGTGATCGTGTTGGCGATCGCTTGGTTACAAAGTAATTCAAATCCGACCCTCCAAAACTTTTTGCAAGTGATTAGGGACACTGCCAGTTCAGGTTACAGGGATTTATAAATCAACATGCACTTGATTAATCTCTAAGGTTCCGCTCCTTCTTCGTTATCAAGGTAAAATTGTCAGCTATCTGAATAAAAAAGGTTGCGTGTTCCGGCATAAATTCGAGCAACCCCCGCTTCTAACAATGCCTCGATGTAATAGTTGCCGATACCTCCTAAACTTACTATAAGCGTATTGGCCAACCACAAGACGAAGGGGTGGATTATCGGATTCAACGACTTGGATCGTTAGCTTATTTACTGCTACAAACTCCGGATTTACTTTCCAGCCTCTTGTCTTAACGATCAACTTGTCTCTCGCGCCTCAATGGTGTTGAAACTCATAACCTGCAAGATTCCCAAGCGCCCTAATCAAGTACCGCTCCGCATCGTTCTTGTGATGCCATTTGTCCTGCAAATTTTTGCGGCAGTGAGTCTGACTGGATGGTTGTCGCTGCGGAATGGGCAGAAAGCTGTCAATGATGTTGCCACTCAATTACGTAGCGAAATCACAGCTCACATTCAGGAACGCATCCAAACTTACCTAGCAACGCCCCATCAGATTAACCAAAGCAATGTTGATACAATCAACCTGGGCGTACTGGACGCGCAAGATTTGCGTCGCTTGCACCGCTACTTTTGGATCGAGATGCGGTTGGATGATTCAGTAAGTTCTGTGGCCTATGGGAACGAGCAGGGGGAATTTATCGGTGTCGGACGTCCGGGTGATGGGACTTTGACGTTTGGCAGAGCAGGCAAGGAGACTAATGGTAATTTTCACACCTATGCCAGCACTCCTCAAGGCGATCGCGGCAAGTTGTTGAGAATCACACCAAACTATGACCCCCGTCGGCGTCCCTGGTATCGGAGAGCAGTAAAGGCTGGCAAACCCGTGTGGAGTGAAATTTACACAGACTTTACTGATCCAAGGTTGGCAATCACGGCGGCTCAACCTCTCTACGACCCAAAAGGGTCAGTAGTAGGCGTTGTTTCCAGTGATCTCATTCTCTCTCAAGTTAGCGACTTCCTGCGTACTTTAAAATTTGGTCAGTCGGGTAAGACGTTCATTATCGAACGCTCTGGGCTATTGGTTGCAAATTCAACAGCTCAGGAGCCTGTAGTCGTGAGTAATGGTGGGGTGAAACGGGTCAAAGCAACGGCAAGCAGCGATCGCTTAACTCGACTCACAGCCCAGTATTTGGAGACGTACTTTAGTAACTTTACCCAAATTCGCACCAGTCAAAACCTGAACTTCAAGATCGACGGACAGCAGCAATTCCTTCAGGTGACGCCCCTTCAAGACAGTCGCGGGCTAAATTGGCTAATTGTTGTGGTTGTCCCCGAATCAGATTTTATGGAGCGCATTCATGCCAATACTCGCTCCACCATCTTGCTGTGTCTAGCCGCACTCGTTTTGGCAACTGGGGTGGGCATCCTCACATCCAGATGGATCGTACAGCCGATTCTGCGCCTGAGTACTGCCGCTCAAGCCTTGTCTCAGGGGAAATGGCATCAAACTGTGCCTGTTAACCGAGAAGATGAGTTGGGAGTGTTAGCTCGGGCGTTCAACCAAATGGCAACACAACTGCGAGAATCGTTTGCCACCCTAGAACAGCGCAATGAGGAGCTAGAAATTAGAGTGGAGGAGCGCACGGCGACACTCCGGGAGGCGAACGAGCAACTTCTAGTAGAAATTGTGGAACGCAAGCAAGCGGAAGTCGCCCTACAGGAAAGTGAGGAGCGTTTCCGTGCCACGTTCGAGCAAGCTGCAATTGGGATGGCTCAGATGACACCCAATGGACAAATGTTACTGGTTAACCAGAGGTTGTGCGATATTGTCGGCTATACCCGCCAAGAGATGCTGGCGAAAACTTACCGAGATTTTACCCACCCGGACGATCTGGAGTTGAATCATCAGTATTTGCGACGGTTGCTAGCAGGGGAAATCTCCACCTTTTCACTGGAAAAACGCTACATCTGCAATGATCGTTCTGTCATTTGGGTCAACGTCACAGTGTCCTTAGTTCGTGACCCTCGAGGTGTACCCAAGTATCATCTAGCTGTGGTGGAAGATATTAGCGATCGCAAACAAGCTGAAACAGAATTGCAACAAGCCAAAGAAGCCGCCGAAGCTGCCAACCGGGCTAAAAGCGAATTTCTAGCGAACATCAGCCACGAACTCAGAACCCCACTCAACGGCATTTTGGGTTACGCTCAAATCCTTAAAGGTCTGATGGCACGGCAAAAACACACCCATCACCCTCAAACGTTATTTAGTGAGTCGGAGGAGCGATTCCAAAATGGACTCAACATCATTCAACAGTGCGGCGAACACCTGCTGATGCTGATTAATGACATCTTAGACCTCTCTAAGATAGAAGCCCGAAAAATGGAACTCCACCTGAAGGAGATTCACCTGCCGGAATTTCTCAAGAGCATCACCGACCTTTTCAGCATCCGAGCCGAACAGAAAGGCATTGATTTCATCTACGAACCTCTTTCCCCACTGCCAACGGTTGTCAGAGGCGACGAACAGAGATTGCGTCAAGTTTTAATTAATTTACTCGGAAATGCAGTCAAGTTTACTGAAAAGGGTAGCGTTGTTTTCAAAGTGGGCTATTGGTCAGTGGTCAGTGGCTTCGACGTGAGCGCTCAGCCGAACGGTCAGTGGTCAGTGGAAAAGAAACAACAACGGACAACGGACAAAATTTGGTTTCAGGTGGAAGATACAGGCATTGGCATTGCGCCGGAGGAATTAGAAGAAATTTTCCTGCCCTTCCAGCGAGGAAACCGCAGCCATTCATCTGAGGGTACTGGACTGGGGCTAGCCATTAGCCGAAAACTGGTGAGGATGATGGGAAGTGAACTGTTCGTGAAAAGTACCCCGGGTCAGGGCAGTGTATTCTGGTTCGAGTTAGAGCTGCCAGAAGTTGCGGGTTGGACTGAACCTGACAGAGCGATTGAACGACCCATCATTGGATTCAAAGGCAAGACGCGCAAAGTCCTGGTAGCCGATGACAACCCAGAAAATCGCTCTGTCTTGGTCAACTTGCTCTGTCCTTTGGGGTTTGACGTGGCAGAGGCGATAGATGGTGATGACTGCTTGAGAAAAGCGGCTGAGTTCAGACCAGATGTAGTTTTGATGGATTTAGTCATGCCTAAACTGAACGGCTTTGAAGCCACTCAGCAGTTACGGCAATCCCCTGATTTTAATGAGATAGTAGTAATTGCGGCTTCAGCGAGTGCTTT
>JAIUYC010000433.1 GCA_020216575.1 Coleofasciculus sp. S288
TGGGTTGATCGGTTTGATGATAAAATGAGAAAATACAAAACAAAACTTAAACTAATCGGAGAGAGACGTGTCTCTCTTCAGGCTGAGCTGTGTAAGTAAGGAGTTAAGTTGATGAAAAGACTGGTTCGTCTACTGGCAGTTTTGAGTCTGTTGGTGGGCTGCCTGGGGTGGTTGGGGTTGCCCCAGAACGCGATCGCTTCGCCACTGTCCACTGTTACGGTGCAATCATCCCCCTTGTTAATCGCCCAAGCCCCCAGACGGAATGCCGCTGATGACAAGCTGGCTGAGTTGGAGGGTAAGATTGACCTGAACAATACAAATGTTCGAGCATTTCGGAAGTTTCCAGGGATGTACCCCACTCTGGCTAGCAAAATCGTTGATAATGCTCCTTACAGGTCAGTAGAAGACCTTCTCGATATTCCAGGACTCTCCGAGCGTCAGAAGGAACTGTTGCAAGCCAACCTTGATAGCTTTACGGTGACGAGAGTGGATTCTGCCTTCGTCGAAGGCGGCGATCGCTACAATAATGGTGTTTACTAGAAACACCTAGTTGGTAAATTCTTCATTTAACCCACTCCTTTACGGGGTGGGTTCTTCATTAAGGAACTGAGCAACGTTGACTTCACTTCCCTCTGATTCTTCCCTCGAACAAGACTTTCCTCCCCAGTTTGACGTTTTAGTCGTAGGTGCAGGTGCTGCGGGACTTTATGCCGCGCTTTGTCTACCCGATACGTTCCAGGTTGGCTTAATTACGAAAGACACGATATCGACTGGAGCCAGTGACTGGGCGCAGGGGGGTATTGCCGCCGCCATTGACCCCACCGACTCACCCGAACTGCATATTAAGGATACGATGCAAGCGGGTGCAGGTCTTTGTGACTTAGAGGCAGTAGAATTTCTGGTGGAGCAGGCATCAGCGTGTATTGAGTCGTTGGTCGATTTGGGCGTCACCTTCGATCGCAAAGGCAGTCAGTTAGCCTTAACCTTGGAAGCCGCTCACTCCCGTCCTCGTGTGCTGCATGCCGCAGATACCACAGGTCGGGCATTGGTCAGCACACTCATCGCTCAGGTGTTGCGCCGTCAGAATATTAGAGTCATTGAGCAGGCGTTTGCTCTATCGTTGTGGATGAATCCCCAAACCGGACACTGCCAGGGGATGAGTTTGATTTACAACGGCCAAGTGAACTGGATACGCGCTGGTGCTGTGGTGCTGGCAACGGGAGGTGGCGGTCAGGTATTTGCTCAGACAACCAACCCAGAGGTCAGTACAGGCGATGGCGTTGCAATTGCGTGGCGTGCTGGGGCAATGTTGCGAGACTTGGAATTCGTACAATTTCATCCCACTGCCCTGACCAAACCCGGTGCTCCCCACTTTTTGATCAGCGAAGCAGTACGGGGAGAAGGAGCGTACCTGGTCGATAGTCAAGGACGCCGATTTGCCTTTGATTACCACCCATCAGGAGAACTTGCCCCTAGAGATGTGGTCAGCCGTGCGATTTATAGCCACTTGCAGCACTCCCCCACAACCCCCCCTTATCAAGGGGTACACTCAGAATCAGTTGGTGGCGATGAAACGGAGACGGGGAGACGGGGAGACGGGGAGAATATAGAAACAACCATCCCCCAGTCTCCCAGTCCCCCTCAACCAATTCCAATTACTGATGACCACACCGCTTACCAAGCAAGGGATGAAGGAGGAGTCGGTCACGTCTACTTAGATTTACGACCCATACCCGATGAAACCATTCGCCACCGCTTTCCCAACATTATTAAGGTGTGCCAGCAATGGGGAGTTGACGTTTTCTGTGAACCGATTCCCGTCGCACCCGCCGCGCACTACTGGATGGGCGGGATTGCAACAGATTTGATGACTCGCACCTCAATTCCCGGCTTGTATGCCGTCGGAGAGACGGCAAGTACGGGGGTTCACGGTGCAAATCGTCTTGCCAGCAATTCACTGCTGGAATGTATCGTCTTTGGTGCTCAACTGCGTCGCATCACCCCTGATGAATTGAAAAGTAACGTCCCCAGTTCTCAGTCCTCTGTCTCCAGTCCCCATTTAGTGGTAAACGACTGGGTGACTCAAAGAACTAAAATCGAAGCACTGCGGGTTGCGTTAAGACACTTGATGTGGCAAAGTGCTGGTATTTGTCGGTCTTCAGAGGTTATGGAGAAAGCGATCGCAACCTTAGAGGTTTGGCGAGAGGAATTCGCAGCCCTGCCTTTAAGTCAACATTTGCTGACATTAACCCCTCTTAAGTCAGCCAAGATTGATTTACCCGATGCTAACCGACAATTGCGAATTTGGGGCGAAACTTACAACTTACTCGATGTAGCGTACTTAATTCTTAAAAGTGCTATCTTTCGCACTGAAAGTCGGGGGGGACATTATCGGTTGGATTCCCCTAAGCCAGATTCCAACTGGCAAGCTCATACATTAGTGCAAAACAACCAATGGTGGAAATCGCCACCCCTAGAAGCATCATCATTGGGCAGTTAATGAGCGAGTGACAAATTATTAGAACGTTGCTTCTCACTAACAAAGCGTTCTGACTCATTAAGATTGTGATGAACATGTTCCCTATCGTGTTCCACAAATCAACACGACTGACTTAACGAGTTCCGGAGCCTTGAGTAATGTCAGGCCCACTGTTGTCTGGTGGGGTGAATTCTTGGATAGGATGAGTCAGTTTATCGAGCATGGGTGAACCCATGCCCGTGGAAGCGATCGCTAATTGATTCGCTGAGATAGTGTTCGACAAATTGGCATGTAATTTTGCCTCAACGAGTTTTGGAGCAACCAACTGCAATCCGATTAATAAAGTTGCGATACCAGTGAAACGAAGGCAAATACGCATAACTGTCAATCCAACTTTTCGAGTTCAATACAATCAGTATATTCCTTGAAAATCAGATGTATAAGAGCTTTTGGATAAGATTTATCGAAGGTTTATAAACTTGTAAATTGAAGGTAAATTTGATTGGGATTTAATGGATTTTAAAAGCGATTAATATTAGTTTTATGAAATAAAAATATTCCACCAGAACCTAACGATTAAGTTTTATTCTTTACAAAAAAGTGATTTATGATACCTTCATGCAAAGAGAATCCTTTGTACTAAATGTTAAGACGCAGGAACCAGGACAAAGTTGCGTGAAGTTTTTATGAGCTTGGACGGAAGAATTTACTCCGCTAATTTTATTTCAAAGCCGTTAATTTTTAACAGATTGAACTCGAATAAAAATCACAATAATTTTCTCTCCAAAAAATAAATTCAAACAAACTTGATTTAACCAATACAGAAAAAAAAGAAATTGTAAAATCCTAAACCTCAAAAGTTGAATGGATGCTTTCAAAAGCTACTGATGCTAAGATAGAAGACCATGTATTACAGCAGTGTATCGTGTATTACTGGGTGAGATGACAGAATTCTCTGCACCACCATTGGGTTGACCCTGGCTTATTTATGTTGTAAAAGGTATAAAAAATGGCAAGTAGCGTCGTAAACTTCCGGCTACCGGAAGATCTCATCCAAGCAATTAAGTTACAAGCCGAGGCAACGGGCAGATCCAAGACAGCCGTGGTTGTTGAAGCTCTCAAACAAGCGTTTGGTTTTCCGTCTAGTCAAACATCTCCTGTTTCTTTGGAAGGACTTCACCAACAACTCAGATCACTGCGCCAGGAAGTTGACAACTTGAATCAGCTACTCCTCGAACTGACAAGGGAAGTCTCGTCATCCAATCACACCCAATCCTTAAAAGAGCTGAATCAGTCTTTATCTGCCAGCCAAACCTTACTCGATGAAGTCTCTTTGGCACTACCGAAGGTGGCTCCATCTCAGAGTGTAAATGGTTCGATAGATTCGACAGACAGCAACTCAACAGTCAGCCAAAAATCAGAGCCTGTCAATGGTAAATGCTATGAATCCGAAGAAGCCATGCAACAATTGGCAGCTGAGGTGGATCAGCGCTCCAGGATGCTGGAACAGGTTCTCTCAGCATCTGTAGACCATGTTTGCCTGTACGACAGGTTGGGAAGGTTCACTTACGCCAACCGCGCCTTGATGCAGTCGCTGGGACTGGAACGGACTGAACTCTATGGGAAGAGGTGGCAGGATTTGAACTTGCCCCTAGATACAATCCAACCTTTCGAGGCGCAATGCCAAATTGCCTTTGCCACGGGACAATCCATAGCTGAAGAAATTAGCCTGCCCACAGTGAGTGGTATCAGAGACTACGAATACATCCTTAGTCCTATCCAAAGTGCTGATGGCAGTATTGAGGCAGTGGTATACACAGCTAGAGACATTACTGAGCGCAAGCAGGCACAAGAGTTGCTGCGGCAATCCGAACAAAATTATCGCAATCTGTTCGAGTGGGCTGACGATTCTATCTTTATCACCGACTATTCAACCAATACCCTGTTAGATGTTAACGAACATGGCGCAAGGCGGTTAGGATATACTCGCAAACAGCTACTCACCATACCCCCGGAGACATTTAGCCCTCCGATGGACCCCGATCGCAGACAGGCCGTTCTGCGGCAGTTGTGGAGAACTGGCAGCGTCAGCTTTGAACACGTTCACAAGTGTAAAAATGGCACGCTGATGCCGATTGAAGTGAGCAGTCGGGTCATTGAGTATGGGGGGCGGTTAGCGATTCAAAGCTTTATCCGCGATATTACTGCCCGCAAGCAGGCAGAAACGGCGCTGCAAGAGAGCAAACGGTTCATCGAGAAGCTGACGCGGGTAACGCCATCGTTGATTTACATCCGAGATTGGATTCAATCGCGCTGTGGTTACCTGAACCGCACGGCTAGTGAGTTTTTTGATGAAACACCGGAAACGTTGCGATCGCAGGGAGGAATATTTTTGGAAGAATTCATCCACCCTGACGATTTACCCAAAATCACTGAAGTCAGGCGGCAATTGGCTAAGGCTGGGGATAATGACATGATTGAATACGAGTTCCGTCTGAGAAATGCCCAGGGTCAATG
>JAIUYC010000434.1 GCA_020216575.1 Coleofasciculus sp. S288
CTTTTGCGGATGATGGGCGGGGATGCAATTCGTGGTGCAGTGGAGCGTTATTTTGGTATCAAGTTGGCGTTTCAAAACTGCCACAAAACGGCTGTCTTTCGTCCGGAAGATTTAAGTTCGCCTGCTTACCAGAACTTTATCTCGATTCAAAGCCAGATTCTGAACCAGACACCTGAACTGAAAGACTGTTAGCGGATCAAAAAAGGCTCTGACTAACAGAGCCTTTTTATTGGAGTTTATTAAAGTTTTCCCAGTCAGTTATTTTTATGAGGCTGTATTGAAGGTTTCTAGGGTGTTACTACCTCAGTTGTCATTTTGATGAATGTGGTGACTAACCCAGTCGGCATTTTCTCGAAGGATATGCAGAATACTCCCCCGAATCAGAGCATCTAGGCGTATCCGCTCTGCCTTTGAACGATAGGAAAATCGAGTATTTGTTTTCGGTTGTTCCGCATCGACTATCACTGAATAACTAAAGGGGATATAGCGAAGAACGTGGTCAACTAGTTTTTGCCGCAATTCACGGATAGAAAAAGCGGCTTGATAGGGATATTCGGGATAATCTTCCAAAACATTTTCAATTTCTTTGAATAGAGCCGTATTTTGCCAAACGACATCTTCGGAGCCGATCTCCATTGCTGGGTTATCATTCAGGGAAATTGCAGTATTTAAGTAGTCTTGAGTCAGGAACATAGCGAGTTTTCTCCTTATAACAACTTTTCCTGCCCCAAACCTCAGAAGCTAAATTATGATTAATTTCTCTTCAGGGCCGAGGGCAGGTACAAAAAAGCGAAAGGATACCAGCCAAGGACACTGATGAGATCGCGCACATTATTGAAGAATGCCGACTCTTCAGTCTCCCTCAATGCCTACGAAGTTAGCTGACGGGCTAGGACTGAGAGATGTCCCTCTCCTCACTCTGTGCAACTGAGTACAGAGAAAGTATGAGATTTGCCCCAAGATTTGGTTCCTCCGTTCCAGCGATTGCCTTCAGTTCAACGATTTGTATAGGCTTGATACTGGATTAGGCTGACTTAGTGAATTTGATTTGATCATCATAGCATAGGAATTAAATAAATGCAGATTTTTACTGCGATGTAGATGTTTCAATCGCCCGATGTTGTCTCATGTAGATGAAAAAAAATGTCATAGGGTAGGGTGAAGTTTGAATTTTTGAGACTGACTTTAATCAGGAATTCTGGTATTGCGATCGCAGGTCTATTTCAGGTGAATGAGAAGCGATGGCCAGCTTCTGCTATTGGGTTGAGACTGTTCGTGAAGCGAAGCTATCCTGTAGGAAATTGCTTTCTACTACATCGATCAGGATAAGGATTGTAAAATTACTTCAAACTTAATTTTAGAATTTGGCAAAGTATGTGCATGCATACTACTATTGCTTTGTCAATCCCTAGGGCAGATATCTCTTGATAATTTGCGCTTACAAGATAAGATGCCTGCACTACCAAGAGAAATGCCAAAAATGACTCACCGATCATCTGAAGTATCGGATAAGCCAAGTTTGCATCAGTTTATTTGGTTCAAAATAAAGAATGCTAAACGTTTTAGCTAGCTCGCAGAATTCCCAAGCCAGCTTCTCTTTCAATATAATCAGCTAAATCTATAAAGTCGTCCCGTGGATAGCATCTGCCTCCAATTAATTTAAATGCTAATTCACTACGTGGGTTGTCTGGATTTTCCAGGACGTGGATGCCCCAGTAATAAAGTTGATCGCTTGCGCGGATACAGACTTCATCTGGATCGATGCAGTGAAATTTGTCATCCGTCGCTCTAATTTCCTCATACGTCTCAAAGTAAACTTTTTTAAGCAGCTCCATTTGCCTAGACGTAGGGTGTTTGAAGTTATTGACGACTACAAAAAGATGAGCACGATTGTTAATTCGACGTATGTCGTTAACCGTGTCTCTAATAATCTTGCCATGCTTGTTGATTCCAAGCGGATTGAAGGTTGTGGGAATCAGGCAATAGTCAAATTTTTCTATTAGCTCTTTGGGATTGCGCTCAAACACGGGTGAGCAGTCGCAAATGACTACTTTGCAGTCACGAGCGGCATCTTCATCCCAGGCTCTCTCATCATAAACTTCAATACTCTCGCCAACACTTTTCGGTTTAGGGAGATAAATACCATCCCCGATTAACTTGTGAAGATTTCTTTCTGGATCTAAGTCTACAAGCGCAACATTGAATCCTTGAAGGGCAAAGGCTCCGGCTAAGTGTGCGGCAACGGTTGTTTTCCCGACACCACCTTTGCAAGTAAAAACGCCAAAATAAATCTTGTCTGGCTTGGGTGGCTCGGGTGGGGGGAAATCTTGGTCACCATCATTAAGCCATATGATCTCGTTTTTAGCAGCAATACCACAGAGAATTTTAGTATCTTCTCCCCAACTTCTAATCAGAGCGCGTGCTGAACCCCCGTAGCCTTGGGTTGTGATGAAAAAACCGCAATTAAATTTTTTTCCAGCGTTGGTTTCTAAAAAGTCAGCAAATTTTGAAAGTTGCGGCTTCTGAACACTACTTTTCAGCCATTTAACTTGGACAGCACCCATTTGGTTCTCTTTTGTAACAATCAAATCATACGCTTGGTTTGACTGTGGAGTTTCAACCGTCCACCCCTCCTTCTGGAAAAGTTGTGTCACATGCTTTTGAAAGTGGGCGAAGTCTTGGGTGAAGGATAGTCCAGAAGATGGCGGCATAAACAGCAACCTTTAGGGTTTTTGGCTCAGGGTGATAGTGGTGTGTATCCAAGGAATGATAGATCACCTTGGTCAAAGATAGTACGCTTTTCGAGAGCTAAACGATCATCTTAATGTTCGTCGAACCGAAGCGCTGATTAAATCTACCAGAAAGGTAAGGGTGAGAAAAACGATTAAGGTTGTCAGGACACCTTTATAATCAAAGCTACTCAGTTGCTCGGTGAGGAGCCGTCCCAATCCACCCGCTCCCACCAAACCTACAATTACTGTGGCGCGAATGCAAACTTCCCAACGGTAGAGAATGTAAGCAATAAAGCGCGGCAAAGTGAGAGGTAAAACGCCGTAGAGGAAAACTTGGGGACGTGTAGCGCCTAAGGCTTTGAGCGATCGCAACGGACGCTCATCTAAATTTTCCGTCACTTCCGCCATCAGACGCCCTAAAATACCTAGGTTGTGGATGCTAAGTGCGATCGCTCCTGGCAAAATTCCCGGAAACAAGACAAATAGAAACAGTAACGCCCAAATCGGTTCGGGAACAGCACGAGCAATCAGCAACAAAAACCGGGTAAAAACCAGCACAGTGGTTCCCCAAGGGAAGAATTTTGGATTTTGGACTTCGGACGTTCGGCGAGCGCTCAGTCGAACGATTTTGGATTTTGGATTGTTAGTTGACTCTTGGAATTCCGGAACTCCTGTTTCCTGATGCACATGCCCCGATTCCAACTCTAAAATAGGCAATCTCGAATGGAATCTGCCTGTATTAAAAATTCCTCCCGGTAACAGGAGGTTATGTGCGGCTGGAAACGAGAGCAAAATGCCTCCCAACCCTGCCCCTGCGATCGCCAAAATAGACATGGCAAGCGTTTGAGCTGATAGGGGCAAGAGTTGGCTCAGTTGGCTGATATCAGGTGGGAAAACATCTTGAATCACTCCTGCCAATAATTGAGCCGTTCGCGATGCCCAAAGTTTGGAGAAGTCAGCTCGAACATACCAGAAGGAGAATATCAGTAAAATGACAGCGCCCAGAAACGACAGCTTCACCACTAGATCACCTTGATTGAGGAGTGTTTTGCGCTTTTTGAGCTTCAGAACGTTCAAATCCAAGCGACTAGGTGCGCCCAAGCGGTAGCGCAGTATAGCACTCCAGAAATCGGTGAGTCCGTTTAATACAACTAAGGCAATCAGAAACGTCCACACCTGCTCGTAGCGCAGAGACTGGAGACTGAGGAGAATTTCATAGCCGAGTCCACCCGCACCGATAATGCCTAGCACGGCGGCTGAGCGAATGGAACACTCAAAGCGATAGAAACTGTAGGAGAGTAGATTGAGAAAAGCTTGGGGAATTAGGCTGTAGGTAAACGCAGTAAGCGGTGAAACACCACTATTAAGGAGTGCCATTAGGGGTTGGCGAGGCGTTTCGTCTAAAATCTCGGAGAAGACTTTAGCGGTGATAGTACCAAAGGGAATTGCGATCGCTAAAATTGCCACTAGTGGATCGAGTCCAAAAATATTGATAAAAAACAATCCCCAAATCAGTTCGTGAATCGCTCTAGGGACTGCTAACAGCCCTCGTATCAAGACCCAAGGCGCATAACTCCTGACTCCTGACTCCTGACTCCTAACTCCTGCAACAGATTGCCACCATACTTCAGATGACAGAACACCCCCCACCAGACCAATTAACAGGCTGAAGAAAGTGCCACACATCGCGAAGGCTAGTGTCTTAAGCGTGGCATCCAGGGTTAGCTTGAGTATTTCTGGGCTGAGTTCAGGATGGGCGGCAGCAATGAGAAATCGCCAGACGAGAGTCCAACCCCCTTCGTTGATTAAATCCCCCTCAAATAGACCAGCTAAGTGCAACGACCAGACAACGGACGCTAGAAAAAGCAAGCCCCACAGGCTTTTGGTGTTGAGCAATGAAGGGCGTTTGGGGCGGGGAGAGGATTTGCGATCGCGCATCTCTAGCACCGTTTGTTTACCCTCCCTCTGAAGAATTTTCCTCCATAGCTTGAGTCTAAGCGAGTTACTTATAACAATTTGTTGCTGAGAAATCTAATCCTCTCAGTTTGTCGTATTAGAGATAAAGAGAATAAACCTCTCTCCTCTTCTGAGGACGCCATAAATGGCTGGAATCTAACGCTGAAATTATGGACTCAAGTCTACTGTTCAGGACGCATGCATCCTAACGACTCCAGCGCCCAACCGACACCCCGACCACCCCCAACCGATACAGAGCTAGTTCACGCTCTGAAGGCTGGTCAATCCTCTGCTCTGAGCATTCTCT
>JAIUYC010000435.1 GCA_020216575.1 Coleofasciculus sp. S288
GGATAAACAAAGGGACAAAGGTACTCAACGCCCCAAATGCTACGCCAATTAAGAGTAGAACTAGGGCAGGAATCCGCAAACGGGGGCTGGCCACTAGCGACCAAATCTGATTAGAGATTGGTAATGAATTTCCCGGCTTTGATACTTGGTTTCTTCTCGGTTCGCTCACCTGGATAGCACTGAATACGCCTAGCAAACCCAACCCTGCCGACAACATAAATAAAGCCATGTAACCCACCTCAGCCTGGAGCAAGCCCCCCACTGCCGGACCGAGCGCCATTCCAATTGGATTGACCAGACTCATGTAACCAATCAACTCACCGCGCTGTTCCACTGGCGACAAGTCCACGACCAAGGCACTATACCCCGTAGTAAACGCGGCAATGCTAATGCCGTGGAATGCTCGGATTGCCATTAACCCTGGAATCGAATCCACGAACAGATATCCTAAAGGTGCGATCGCACTTACCCCTAGGCCAATCAACACCACTAGCTTGCGGCTGCGCTCATCTGCTAGTTTTCCCAGTGTTGTCCTAAACAGCAACAGACCAATCGCAAAGCAGCCCATCACAATTCCTATTTGCTGCTTCGTCCCCCCCACATCCTCAATATAGGGCGGCAGCGTTGGTAGCAGAGACGCCAAGCTCGACCAAAACAGCAAACCAGCAATGAATAGAGTTAGTAAATTTTGACGTCGTTGCGTCTCCAGCGTACTAAATACTTTCAACTCCTGGCATCCTGCGAAACTTTATGAGAAGTTCGTCCCTTCTCTTTAATATTCTTAACATTATTATGGGACAACTGCCTTCACTCCATAGGAGGGTGGCCTATGGGATTTGAGCAATTGGCAGAGCGGCTATCACCTTAGTCCGGTGCAATTTCACTGCACTGTACCGACGAGCTGCGTAGGAGTACCAGTATTCTACCTTAAGCGAACAGTTCAGTAATTTACCTAACAAAATATTCTTTAAACTTTGCATTAGCACTACTTACTAGTACTTTGGAGCCATTTATTTCATTAATCTCAATAAACTATTTAAACTAAAACGAGAAATCAACATTCATCAACGTCTACTATCATTGCAATTACTATCTTGGTTATTTCCATGAAAACCGCAATACCGAGATTCACAGAACATTCAACTGTGGGAAAGAAGCTACGGCAATGGATTCCTATCAGCTTAATCTTGCTCTTGAGTGCTGCCTTATACCTCTACCAACTTGACCAAAAGAGTTTGTGGTTCGATGAACTCATTAGTATTGGGGACGCCAAGGAATTGGGGCAAGGACGCACCTTTAGAAAGGGACGCCTTCTCTATTACACACTTCTACGGATTTGGATGATTTTTGGTGAGAGTGATGCGTGGTTACGGCTATTGGCTGTCCTTTTTGGAGTAGGCAGTGTCTTTCTCATCTACCAGTTAGGTCGCCGTCTATTTGAAGAACCAACAGGCTTGCTTGCTGCTCTTTTGCTTGCTGTCTCACCAGTGTTCATCAACCACGCCCAAGAAGTCCGCTACTACACTATGAGTATTTGCATCGGTCTAGCTGGTTCGCTGGCTCTGGCTCATGCACTTGAGAATCCGGCTGCATCTCGAGGACGCTGGTCATGGGCTATTCTGCGATTTTTAGCAATTATCACGACACCGCTGAATGCTGTTTTGTTAGTACCGGATATCGCATTGATAGGATTAAAGTTTCGTAAGCAACGAAAGGTATTGTGGGACTTTGGCAAGGGGCTTTTGCTGATCGTCTTTTTATGTCTTCCAGGTGCGTTCTCAGTAGCTAGCTCTTCATCAGAACACAAACTTACACTACCTATCCCCGACTTTGTGGATGTTTTACGGGAGCTGAGATTCTTTACTGCTTACCCGTTCCCGCCGCCGCCTCCCTACTTCACTCTGTTTATCCAAGGGTTTATCTTCCTATTGCTGGGTTTGCTGAGCATTGCCCTGTTCAACAAGCCACGCCCAGAACATCTGAGATGGGTTGCAGCTTGGGCATTTTTGCCATTAGCCGCAATTTTTTTATTTTCTCATCTGTTTTATTCGATATGGGTAACCCGTTACCTGTTACTTTCAAGCCCCTATATTCTCCTTCTCTTGGCAGTAGGATTTCTCAAAATTTGGCGACAGTGGCGTACAGTGGCTATCGGGGTTGCCATTGTCTATACATTTACAGTTGGCATAGGACTCGTACATTACTACACCGTGCCGCAACGATACATAGGACGGACTGTAGATTATAGAAGCATCATACACACAATTAATACAAATGAAAAACCTGGTGATGTTATAGTTTGGTCGATTCATCACACTCGCCCTCGCCTATCGCTAGAACATTACTATCGCGGAGCTGCAACGATTTATCTTAAGGAATCAATTTTAGACAAAGCAGCTGACCCCAAATTTGCCCAGAGCTGGCTTAGTAGCTTACCTGCCATTCAATCACGCTTGTGGCTGGTCTGTTCGCTGGAAAATCCTCAGGCATTTTCGAGTGTTTTAGCCGAAAAGTTTGATGTCAAATTTCACCAAGAAGCGGGATTGGTAAATAGCTTTCTTGTCACCCCAAAATCCGCTCCTCCTCAGGTGAAGTCTTCGGTACGCTAGTGCAAGAAGTCAGAAGACAGGAGGCAGTGGTTCGACAGGCTCACCAATCGGGACGAAGGGAAGAAAGCTTGTACAGTAAGCTTTCGTGATGTACTAGGACGATAATCCTATTTCACAACTGATTTAGGCGGGCTATAACTGGTTACCACTCGTCCTGCACTCTTGAGTTGCTGATAATAGGACTGCGCGATCGCATCTCCCCGATCCGAGAGTTGATCGATCGCAATGCCGTTGCGGCCCGTGTTTTGACCAGAACTGTGGATGTAGGAGCCGTCTCCCAAATATAAGCCAACGTGGTTCACTTTCTCCGTTTTCGCAAAAAAGACTAAATCGCCAGGTTGCAGGCGGTCAAACTCAATTCGTTGAGTGAACGCTTCTTGCTGATACGAATCCCTCGGTAACCAAATCCCCGACGCCGCAAAAGCTGCCTGCATCAGCCCGGAACAATCGTAGTTCGGCCCCACTGTACCGCCCCAGAGGTAGTAATTTGGCTGTTGCATCGCTGCCCTAGTAAAGGCAATTACGGCGGGGATACGCTCTTGAATTTGGTCTGGAGAAAGTTGGATTGCTTGATACCGAGTCTGTGCCTTCTCAAGTCCAGCCAGATCGGACACGGCTAACCAACACGAGTAGCCGTCCTCACATAAATGTACCCCTAACGCTTTATCTATCTGCGTCGCTGAGAGAATCTGTACATGACGGCCAAGGGCGGCCTGAGTTGCCAAACTGATGCAGCTTGGAGAATCATAGAGGTTTAAATTGACTCGGCATTGGTATTCATTGGCAAAGTCCTCAGCCATTTCAAAGCTTACCTGTAGCTGTTCAAGAGAAACCATTCCGTGACATCCTCCTGTGCCAAGTCTAAAAATTATGGCACAGCCTTCCTAAAATCGCTTCTGAGAGTTTCCTGCTTCGTCCAGTACTATCTAGGCTTTCCGAGTCAGTCCTCGATGCATCCTGCCCACAAACGTATACCATATTAAAATTCCCTAGCGCAGCGTGGCGGAAATAACTATCCAGTTGAAAAAGGTTAAAAAGCTTACTGTACAAGCTTTCTTCCCTTCGTCCCGATTGGTGAGCCTGTCGAACCACTGCCTTGGCGCCTTCTGCCTCCTTGCACTAGCTTCCCTCCTGACTACCTTCTAGCCTACTTATGACCTTCTTCCGGAAAGACGAAGAACTAGAAAAACTCGGTACTGATATCCTTGAAGCTGCTTGGACAGAGTTTCCAGGGTTAGCCCGCAATCAAATTGCACTAACCTGGATAGTCTACGATCCTCCCGTGCTAGTCAACACTGGCGGAGCTCTTTCAGCAGAGGAATTCTGGAAACACCAAGTCCGGGGCTTCAGCTATCGCGGTGTTGAGCGGATTTACCCAGCCAGCGTTGTTAAACTGTTTTACCTGGTTGCGATCGCAGAGTGGCTGGAAACCGAGATGACTCAGCCTTCAGCGGAGTTGGATAGAGCAATACGAGATATGATTGTTGATTCCAGCAATGATGCTGCCAGTTTAGTTGTCGATGTATTGAGTGGTACAACTAGTGGACCGGAGTTACCGCCAGGACCGTTTGAAACCTGGAAGTTTCAGCGCAACATTGTCAATCGTTATTTTCTGTCTTTAGGTTGGCAAGAACTGGAATCGATTAATGTCAATCAAAAAACCTGGTGCGATGGTCCCTACGGTCGGGAACGCGCATTTTTGGGTGAGTTGATGGAAAACCGCAATATGCTGACAACAAATGCCACGGCGCAGCTGCTGCACAGTATTATCGGGGGAGTTGCGGTTTCGTCGGCGCGATCGCAATTCATGATGAGTTTACTGAAACGCAGCCTCAACCCATCTGACTGGAAGCAAGACGGTGAAGACAACCAGATTACAGGGTTTTTGGGTGCGGGTCTTCCCCAAAATGCTCAGTTGTGGTCGAAAGCGGGTTGGACGAGTCAGGTTCGCCATGATGCTGCCTATATTGAGCTACCCTCCCAGCGCCCTTATCTGTTAGCCGTGTTTACCGAGGGCAAAGCTCACAGCAAAAATTGGGAGATACTCCCCTTTATTTCCAAGCAAGTGATCGCCGCTATGAGTAAATTAGCTTAGCCCTTGGTTCCTATTCAGCCGGACTGGCTTGGGGATTTATCCAAAGCTATTTCCTCCGGTAGAGGTAAATTGGTTCAACTCTTCTTCTAAATGAGGTAGCCCCATGCCTCGCACTCTTCTTTAGAAACTTTTTAGTGATTTAGAGGCAAAAATCCGAGAAAATATGCTAAAAAGTAACTTTTTGAGTGTTTGATGTGATTTTGAGGAGTGATCGTGAAACCTATTTCATTTAGTCCCGTTTATTTCCTATTGAGTCTGGCAAGTCTAACCATTGTCAGCAATACCCTGTC
>JAIUYC010000436.1 GCA_020216575.1 Coleofasciculus sp. S288
TAAGCTGTTCAGCATTTAGATAGGGATACCTAAATTCCTCAAAGGGAACAGAGAACGGGGAATAGGCAACGGAGAATACCCAATTTAAATGCACATCAGCTTAGCCCTGAACCTTCTAACCTTCTACCCTTTGCACGAAGTCATCGATATGCCTTGCTATCAAATCCGGTAGGGTTTCGGGCAAATCATGTCCTCCTTGATCGATGATTTGTAGCTGAGCGTAGGGGCTTTTGCCAGCATAGGTTTTGCTGCGTGCGATCGCATCCGGACTATCTTTTCCACCTTGTACAATCAACGTTGGCACTTTAAGCCAATCAAGGTTGTCTTGCAATAACTCAGCTTGAATTTCTGCTCGACGTCGCTGGAATAATAGGCGGCAGGCTGTGGGTGAATTCAGAAGCTGTTGCCGCTGTTTCAGAGCTTGTTCAATGCCTTTGTGACGCCCCATAAGCCGTGCCAGAGGGTAAAGCGCTCGTAATAGAGTATGAGCGATCGGAGGACGCCCTACCAACCAGCGTGTCCTCTGCCAACTGCCCCGATTTCCTTCTGCCTGAACGCCTTCTGGTGCTATTAACACAAGGCCACGCACTTGATCCAAATATTTCAGGGCATAACTGGCAGCAATCCAGCCTCCCAAGGAGTGACCGACCAAATACACTGATGGGAGGTGCAGCGCCTCCAGATATTCCATCAAACACTCCACCTCAACCTGGATCGAGTAGTGGAGTTTAGGTCGTTCTGAGTCACCAAACCCCAGTAAGTCGAGGGCGAGGCAATGGTAATCCTGACTCAAATGCTCAATAATCGGTAGCCATTGACTGCTGTCGCTCCAAGAACCGTGGAGAAATACCAGACTTGGTCCCTGACCGATTTCACGCCAGAAAACCTGACCTTGTGACAATTTAATTCGAGAATTCCGCAGAGTCATCCTGATTGCAGGGTCTTTTTTTTCCAGTCGCACAGCTAAAACGGATGGGAAATAGGGGATTTGGAAGAAGACTACTCACTTTCTTGCAGCGTATTAACTGTCTCAGGATAGAAGAATTTTGTCCAGTTTTTGATGGGACGGGGTCAGGGAGTTAGGAGTCAGGAGTCAGGAGTCAGGAGAGGTATATTTTCATTTTTTGTTGTGAGCGTGAAGCGTTAGCGTGAAGCGAAGCTATAGCGAGGAACGAGCGTCAGCTATCGCGTCAGCGAATCGCTGATGGTGTCTAACTACTAACCTTACCTCACCCATGAATAAGGGGCGAGAGTTTCACTGGTGACTGGTTTAATTTCCCCGTGTTCCCATGCCTCTGTGTCCAACCCTTAAGCGATCGCTGTCTTGCCGTCCAAATAGTCCTGCAACTGTTGGTCGTGATCATGGCTGAGGTCACCTTTGGGAATCTCTGAGGGATGAAACGCTTGAACTGCCATAATTTCTAGAACATCCTGTATTTGCATTGTTCCCTGGACAGAGGCCTCTACCAGGACACAAATCGAATGAATTCTGGGATCGCGATTGGGTGCTGAATAAACTCCAACCAAGCGGCGAATCTCTAGCAACTCCAATCCGGTTTCTTCTGCTAGCTCTCGCTGTACAGTTGTCGCAATATCTTGCCCCCAGTTGACGATTCCTCCGGGCAAAGCCCACTTACCGTTGTCGCGACGCTGAACCAGCACAATTCGTCCATCTGGCAAGATGGGAATAATGGTGGCTCCGGTTATGGGATGGCGAAATATAATCCCCAGAACTGTTTGGATAAATTGCCATGCTCGACGCATTGATTAGAAGGCTATAAAGCCTGAGAATAGGTTACTTACAAACTGTTATCTTGACATTCTCCACCCCTAAATCAAAGATGATGGGGGTAAATTCCCATCATCGCACTTTGCCAAAATACTCCAACCACTCTCTCATACAAGACAAAACTACTCTTAGGTAAGTCAGTTTATCAATCCACTGGCTCAATAGTGGCGTTAAAACCATTGCTAGTGAGAAGTTGCAGGATTTCATCAGCTCTGTTGCGAGTGCTGAACAGTCCCGCTTGCATCATGGGTTGTCCGTTGAAGACGGTACGGAAGGCACCGGGAACGAGCGATCGCACTAACTGTTGTTGGGCTTCATTTTTTGCCTCAACTAAAACCCGGTAATGCTGTCCCTTTTGCACAGCAGGAGCCGTGGTCGTCGTTGTTGCTTGCCTTCCATCGTTTGGCTGCAAAGTGGGAATGGAAGCCGACGCTCCAGACGCGAAATCAGATCCCGATGGAGTGTTTTGATTGACTTGTGTACTGGTTTGCTCAGACGCTGTTGGCGTAGGGTTTGGCGCTTGGGTAGGAGAGTTGTCAGGCATTGGTACAGCTATTTGATTCCCTTCAGCCTCGTCAGTTTCCTGAGGCTGGGGTGCTATTTGGGAGGGTTGAGATGTTGTTGAAGTAATGGGTGGGGTTGGATTGGTTGGTGATTGAGAGGTTAGAGGTTGATTGAACTGTATAACGTTGGTGGGCGTGCTAGCAGTTTCCTGGGGAGGTGAAGGAGGGGGGCTAGATGCTTCAGCAGTAGGTTGTGGTGCGGCAGAGGCATTAGGGGCAGGTGTTGGAGTTCCGGCAGTAGAGGGAGATGCGGATGGGGTTGAACCAACTCTGGAAGTTGAGGTGGGGTTCTGAGTATTCAGCAGTGAGGGAACAGGAAAGGAGGCAGCAGAGATGCGGTTAGCTAAAGGTTCCGCGCCAGCAGTTGGTTGAGGTGGGGTAACTGTGTTTGGGGGTTGGATGAGGGCTGGTGGATTGGTTAGTGTTCCGCTATTACTCTCATTCACCGACTCGGCGCTTGGTTGCGGTGCTGTAGTGGCAGGCTGTGCTGGTGCTGGTGGACTTGCTACTGTTGTGCGATCGCTGTTTGTTTGCGCTGGAGTTCCCGAAGCGTTCTCTAAAGGCGTAGGAGGTAAACTCCCTGCATCAGTAGCCGCCTCTGGTGCTGCAACGGCTGGCGCTGAAGGAACAGTTGTTTCGCTCGTCCTAGAGGGTTCATCCAGAACATCCATCGGCGTGGATGATTGATTTTCCCGATAGCGCAGCGACATGATTGATGACGCTGTTCCTGAGTGTGCTGTGTCAGTCGAGGGTGAGGGAGATTGAGCATTAACTTGAGGATTCGACTCTTGAGTGGCAACCGTTTCTGCTGTTGCTGCATCAACACCGTTCTCGACACCCTCACCAAGCAAATTGTCAACCGTCGCAGGGACGGGTTCCGATGCGCGATCGCTCGTGTCAGGTTGGTTAGTACCGCGAACCGTGTCCTCAGATTCTGTCCGAGTTGCTACATCCGGAGGTGTGAGCGAAGTGGCTTCAGAGGAAGATGGGAGTGGGACGTTTTGAGCAACACTCAATCCCAAGCCGTTATTTTCAAAAACATTCTCTCGCACCTCAGCTTGCAAGGCTCCAGAAATGATAATCCCATCGCCACCATTGTTGTAGAAATAGTTACTGCGAATCGTCGGTGCGCTATTCCCCTTAACAGAAATCCCACCGTTGGTATTTCCAGTAAAGGTGTTATCAACCACCATTGGAGAGCTGGTTTCAATCCACAAACCATAACCTTGTGGATTGGGATTAGTCACGGTGACACCTCTCAAACTCGCTTGGTTAGCCCCCAGAATCGTGATATTTTGACTAGTCCCCGCAGAACTGACAAACGTCCCACCTCCCCGGATAACGATACCCTCACCTCGGGTTCGAGGATTGCCTTGAATCGTCACCCCGGATTTCATCAGGAGTGGAAAGGTTTCACCCGTTTCGCTGCTGTAGACGCCAGGAGCCAGCACAAGTAAACTGTTGGATTGAGCGGCTTGTAGCGCCCGGGTGATGGTTTTAAATGGCGATCGCTCCGTACCATCCCCCTTGGTATCATCACCCGTTGCTGAGTTGACAAACCACACGTTGACCTCTGACATTATCTTGACACCACTCACACTCTGTGCCGGACTCACTTGCGCCACAGCCTTAGCAACCTCTAACCCTACTGGAGTGGCAAGTAATCCAACTCCTAGAAAAATGCCAACGATGTTTCTTCTTCGGTAGGAGAGCCTTTGACAGAAGTCCAAAGGACGCGGTAAGAATAACCAGTGCAGAATTCGGAAGCTCGCATTCCGAATTCGGATAGTAGTCATGGCTTGTTCCTCCAGCACAATTGTGTGAGCAAGTTAGATGAGCAATTCATGTAGGGGCTTGAGAGCCTATACACTTATTTGTATTCCAAACTCTTCAATCCGTTTCCTTTCGTAATGGGTGCAGATCAAAATTGATAGACCTTGAGATTACGATAAAACATATTATTTTGCTATTGTCTTTTTTTCTCTCGTTGTACAAAATAGCGGGTTCTAAACAACTGTCAGTGACACCAGTATCTTTAGATATATCTTCAGCAGCTCAACACATAGCGGCAAACCAACCCGGTCGGAATTTGATTGAGAAGCCCTGTTACGATTAGAAATAATGGAGTAGTTCGCGATGAGCGATCAGCACAGCCAGAGTAGATGGCAACATCCGGCGATTTGTCGCATTTTAGACGCCAATTTAGACCGAGCCAGAGAAGGCTTGCGAATTATCGAAGAGTGGTGCCGCTTCGGTCTCAACAGCGCTCCGATGGCAAACGAATGCAAGCAAATGCGCCAGGAATTAGCCAACTGGCACAGTCAAGACCTTAGGGCATCACGGGATACTCCTGGAGACCCAGGGACTGAGCTGACTCATCCCAAAGAAGAACAGCGCTCTAGCGTTCAGGAGTTGTTGCAAGCGAATCTTTGCCGGGTTGAAGAAGCGCTGCGAGTGTTGGAAGAATACGGCAAGCTTTACAATCCCGATATGGGTGCAGCATTCAAGCAGATGCGCTACCGAGTTTATACCTTGGAGAGCAACTTGCTGGCATATCGGCGTCATCAGTTACTTGATCGATCGCACCTCTACTTAGTCACCTCTGCTTCAGAACAGCTATTTTCCGTCGTCGAGGCG
>JAIUYC010000437.1 GCA_020216575.1 Coleofasciculus sp. S288
TGGGATTTGAGCCTGGAACTAGCCTCAAGGTTGCCTACCACCTAATCGCTAATCGCCACTGGCTCATTAATATGAATGTTCCTATTGAACCGGGCAACATCCTTATTGTCGAGAACTTGTGAACACACGGCTTAGATTAAACACAACATTTCAAAGTTGGAAATATAGATACAGAGTCAATTGCACTGCTTAAAGGTTTGCATTTAATTATGACCGCCTGCAAAGAGAGGAACAAATGGACATCTCTATCAACAGGTTGTTTGAGTGGCAAAAAGACGAACTGCCTGAAGTCTATCGCATATTATGGATTGCTCCATCTTGTACTGAGATGGTAGTAATAAAGCTTTGGGTAGAGAAACTAGAAACGTCTGTCTTGCAATATACAGATTTTGAAAAGGCGCTTGATACACATAAAATTCGCCTGCTAGAACGCGATCCCTATGCATCATACATGCGTCCTGATAACACGCTTTCTTATAAGAGTTGCTCCCGAAGAGACGAAGCTTGGGAAGTTATTAAATCCTTGGTAATTAATGAAAGCCCAAGAATTTTCGATGTCAGTGAGCGAGGAGCGATGGTTAGTAATGTTGCAGCTCGTACCCATAAATCTAAAACAACGATTTACACCTACTTAAGACTCTACTGGCAACGTGGGCAAACGATTAATGCCCTCGTACTAAATTTCCACAAACAAGGAGGAGTCGGTAAACGCCGACAAGCTGGAGACACAAAACGAGGCAGACCTAACAAAAATGGTGAGCGAACAGGTATCAATACCACCGATGAAATTCGAGAGTATTTCCGATATGGCATCAACTTAATCAAGAATGGCTTGGTAAAGACTCAAAAAGAAGCTTTTGATAAGGTACTGGAAAAATACTTCAAGCTAGGATACGAATTGCAAGACGGCGTTCCCGTTCCCATATTACCGCCTTGGGAAGAGCTTCCGACCCTCAAGCAATTCCGAGATTTTTACCGAGAAGAAGTAGATACATATGTGATGTGCCTGAGATTCGACAGAGAATTGACCGCATCGCAATTAGCTTTCGCCGTGAAAAAGTCTGGATATCTTACAATCCACACGGCAAAGTTGATGAAATTTACTTGCATCTAGGCAATGGTCAAGTAGAACCCTGTGAGCGTACAAATAATCCCAAAACACAGAAGTTACAAGGGTTCTATTTTGAGGAAGTTGAGAATTATCGTACCGCAGAGGAACAAGAAGCCAAAAACCAGGAAGCTCGCCAGCGACAAGGACGAGCGGAACTGAGTGCATACCGGGATGCCATCATCAAACCTGCAATTAAACGGACAGAACAGGCAATCAAGGACAGTGGTCTGAGCAACCACGCACGCCTTACAAACACACGCTCTAACAAACAAGCTGACCGAGACTTGGAACGCGCACAGGCGTATCAATCCAACATTGAAAGGGTATTCAATACGGCTAAAAACGAAGCTGTTTCACCGCAGTCCAAACAATCCGAACCTGTTCAAACACGCTATGTTGCACCGCCTAGTTACACGGCTTTACTGCGTCAGTTAGATGAAGAAGATGAGCCTGGAGAATAATAGGATGCAACGACCACCGCTAATCCAGTATGCAGTTTATAGCGATCCAGGGTATCGAGCATACCGTGGAAATCCCTTCATAGAAGCCCTACCTTCTCCCCTGGATAACCGAACAGTTGCAAGGCTTTTGAAGGAAGACATTGACTACCGACCAGAAGATTGCCGTGAACCAGCGCATATACGGTTGCACGCGCTGCAAGATATTTTGTTCTGGCGATGGCCAACCGCACTTCATTTTGATTTACAACAGCGTTTCTCGGTAATGATTAGAACTGGATACCGAGGGCGAAATCCACTTCATAAAGCTTTTTGGGATGACGTGCGGGCTGGCAGACAGTTTCTCAAACAACAGAGCATCCCACTGCAAAGAGAAACAGAGTCAACCTCTACGGGCTTTGCCATCATCGGCGATAGCGGTACCGGCAAAACTTGTGCTGTGAAAAATGTTCTAGCACTCTACCCCCAATTGATTATTCATACTCGGTACGACGACCAAGAATTTAACCGTTTACAAATTGTATATGTCATTGTCCAATGTCCACCCAAGGGTGGGTTAGTCGCTCTGTGTCACAACTTTTTCCGGCAGGTTGACAAGATTCTTGGTTCGACGGATTACTTCAATGTCTACACGCGAAAAGGTCAAGCCAGACTAGCAGAAATGGTTGGAAATATGTATACCATCGCTCAAGTACACGGTATTGGAGTGATAGTCATTGATGAAATCCAGAACTTAACTGAAGCCAAAGAAAATGATGCAGAAGCGATGTTGAACTTTTTCGTCCAGCTCGTCAATGATCTGTGTTTACCAATTGTACCTGTAGGCACGCCAAAAGCAATTGGTGTACTGAGCAGTGCCTTCCGTCAAGCGCGTCGGGTGAGCGGTCAAGGAGATTGCTTCGTCAAACGGATGAAACCGGGTGAAGACTGGGACTTATTCATCAAGAAAATGTGGTGCTATCAGTACTTGCAGCACCCTGTTAAGCTAACTCCCGAACTGAGCGAAGCCCTTTACTATGAATCCCAAGGCATCATTGATTTGGTGATCAAAGTATTCATACTGGCTCAAATTCGGGCAATTACAACTGGAAATGAAATAATGCGTGAGGTTTTGACTGAGCAGACCATCCATTCAGTCAGCGACTCACTGATGCTTTTACAACCGATGCTCAGTGCTATCCGCTCGGGAAATGAAGAAGCCTTGAAGCTTTACAAAGATCTTTACGAGGCAATCACTATCAATACTCAAATCCAACAGGCTTTGTTGAAACTCCCCGTTTCTCTTTTAGCATCTGTGCCGCTTGAAAATTCGTCAATTCCTGACAATGTTAACCGGCCAAATACTCTCTTGCCTACCCCGAATAAGGAGAGTTCAAAAAAACCTAAAAAATCCCCAACAAAACAGAAACAGCTTGTTTATCAAGGTGGAGTATTGGATGTGGTTTTACAGGGGAGAGCTGATGGAATTACTCCCTACGACGCTCTACTTAAAGCTAACTATGTGCAGAATTTGGACACCTATCAAGAGGTTAACTAAAAATGCTTGGTTATTTTCCTGAACCCTATCCTGATGAACTCTTTTATAGTCTGTGTTCCCGATTTCAAGAACGCATGCAGTATCTAAGTTCAAAGACATTAGCAGAAGAATTGTTTGGAACGATTACAGTTGGTGCTGTTGTTGACTTTCCCACACATTTGGAACACTTTTTCAGCATTCTGCCTCCGGGGAACTCTTATACAGTTGACACTTTGATTGATGACCATACTCTACTGCCGTTTTATGGAGCCTTCTGGGAAGCTGACCAACTCGCTGATGTCAGAAGTAAAATGTGCCAACAGGTCAAAGGTGGAATTTACCCCCGAAGCTGGGCAATAGCGAAACCTGTCCCTTTACCTCACAGCCTCCGATTCTGCCCGGTGTGTTCTCAACAAGATAGAGAGGAAAAGGGTGAATTTTACTGGCATCGCCTGCACCAAGTACCGGGTGTTGAGGTATGTCCCACTCATCACACCTGGTTGGAATTAACGGATGTTACCATTACTTCACGACATAAGAGATATGACTTTATCTGTGCTCAACAAGCGATACGACTAACTCCAGCACGTCCGTTAGACCTGTCAAATCCTTGTCACACAGAACTTATAGCGATTGCCTTGGACGCGGCTTGGCTACTTAAGCAACATCAGCTAGCACCTGGACTGCAATCTCTCCACAAACGATATTTAATTAGCCTGATTAACAATGATTTCGCCTCGTACAGTGGTATCTTCAAGCTGGAAAAGTTAGTGTCGTCCTTCAGAAACCATTATCCGCCAGAACTTTTAGCACGTTTGAATTGCACGATTGAGCATGACGTCGGGCAAAACTGGCTGACTAGGCTTGTACAACGGAAAAAAGAACAGTTTAAGTCTCCTATCCTTCACCTGCTACTGATCCATTTCCTAGGACATAGTGCAGAAAGCTTTTTTGCGCTTACTGATGAACTAAAACCCTTCGGGGAAGGTCCGTGGCCTTGCTTAAACCCGGTATGTGCTCAGTACCTGAAACCCTGTATAGACAATTGTCAAATTGAGTACAAGGCTAGCACCTCAGGGCGACCAATGGGAATTTTCTCGTGTACTTGTGGATTTGTTTACAACCGGGTAGGACCTGATAAGTCACCTAGTGATGTCACTCGTTACACAAAGGTTTTGTTATACGGTTGTGAGTGGGAGACAACGTTGAGCAAGCTATGGGACGACCCTGGATTGATGATTGCTGACATTGCCCGCCGCCTTCGTGTTTCCCGAGCAACAGTTAGTCTACATGCAGACCGACTTCACCTACCATTTCCGAGACCTAACCATTCTAAAAGCAGACGGCGAAAACTTCGGTTGAAGAACTATGGATGCCATTCAATGGACGCAGCAATTCTGACCACTGATGTCAAAAAGGCCAAACGCACAGCTTGGTTAAAAGCTTTAGAGGAAAACCCTGATGCTAGCATCACCGAACTTAAAGCGAAGTTACCGGACGAGTTTGGCTGGCTTTCTCGTCATGACAGAACATGGTTTAACGCACATAAGCCAGCTCCAAGACGGCACGTAACAGTTACAGTGGATTGGCTTAATCGTGATGCTTCCTATCTTGAAAAAGCCCAAATAGGAGTGTCTCTGTTACGAAATACACCAGGGCGACCCATACGGATAACAACATCCACGATTGCAAAGTCAATGGAAATGTCTGCTGAATACATCAGGTTGAATCTGGATAAAATGCCTTTAACTGCGGCTTTTCTGGAAAGTGTTTCTGAAACACCTGAAATGTTTGCAGTGCGTCGAATCCAATGGATAGCAGAATGTTATCAACAGGAAGGCACTTGCCCTAGCTACCACCAACTTATTAGGAGGGCTGGGATAGGTAACATGATGGCGTTA
>JAIUYC010000438.1 GCA_020216575.1 Coleofasciculus sp. S288
ACTGTAATGATTCCTGGTTCATCCACGCCATCATTAGGACAGTGCCATCAAGATAATCTTGTGCGATCGCAGGCACTAGTCCTTGCTTGTTGTAGCGAATTTTCTCAACAGGGATAGCTTGATTCAATTTATTTGATTCCCCGACCGACATGTAACTCCGTTGTTTAATTTTAGTAGATGGTCATTAGTCATTTATAGCAATTTTTGAGGGTTGCGCCGGATTGTCTTGGGATTGCATAATGTGTGCGTTTTCCCCAGCCGAAATATTAGATTCGTTCTTAGTAGACTGAGCAAGCCCTGCGGCACCTGCGATCGCAGTTCCAGCTAGTCCAAAAGCAGCTGACCACTTGGCTTCGCCAAGGTTAGGTGCAAACAAAGCCGCGATACCAATTATTCCACCAATAGTTGCTAAAAATACAGGGGTTAAAGCCCGAATTATTTCAGGATTCATCTGCTTGGTAACTGTTGATTTTTCTTGCATAATTCAGCTTTTCTCACGAGAGCTGTAATAACTTATCTCCCTTCCCTTTGAAACTTATGCAAGTGCTGAGACTACTTGATAGCCAAGAGAGAGTAGAGAAAGCGTGATAAATTCAACTACCACGATTTTTTAGCAACTCCAGGAATTTCCTCAAAAAGTACCCTGATGGGTACTAAGCTAAGGAGATGATGTCTCTACCTAACTCATTTGAGAACCGCCATATAACTAGTACAAGCTGGCAGAAATAACCCACCAGTAAAAATTCTTCCCCTGCCTCCCCTGCTTCCCCTAGACCTAATTCTGATAACTGGACTGATATATCTAGACTTACCGCCGCCCTTGCATCATCATCCTTACCCCCGTGCTGGGAGCCAAAGTCACCCCCCGTCGTTGGGGACGCTCCGGTTCCTGTTGTGCCAAGGCCAGTTCATAGCGAGACATCAGTGTGGCTAGGACTAACTTCATCTCAAACAGTGCCAAGGCTTCACCAATACAACGACGTATCCCACCCCCAAAGGGATAGAACTCATAGGGAGAGAACTGGCGTTGTAAAAACCGCTCTGGCTTAAATTGTTTCGGTTCTGGATATAAATCCTCGCGATGATGGGTTAGGTAAATGCAGCCATAGAGCGTTGTACCCGGTTGTAACTGATAACCCATCAGTTCGACAGGTTCTTTCACAGCTCTAGGTACTGTTAGGAAAGCAATTGGATAAATCCGCAAAGATTCATTGCAAACCGCCGTGAGATAGGGGAGACGCACCATCTCCATCGGGGAAGGAGCCTCCCCTAAGGAATCCAACTCTTGGAGCAGTCGATCGCGGACATGAGGCGATCGGTGTACCCAATATAGCGCCCAAGCGATCGCTGTCGCTGTAGTTTCGTGGCCTGCCAACAACAGCGTCATCAACTCATCCCGCAATTGTTCGTCCGCCATCGGCTCACCGTCCTCATCCCTAGCCTCTAGAAGCAAGCTGAGGATATCTGAACGAGAAGAGTCATGGTGTTGACGACGTTCTTGGATTTCAGCAACAAGCAGCCGATGGATTTGCTGCTGCTGCCGGAGAAAAGAACCCCAAGGACTCCAAGCCCCTAAATCCTTCTGGATAGCTTGAAAGAAAAGTGCTCCTGAGGTTAAGGGAGACTTGAAGCCATTCGTCATGGCAACAATGGATTCTTTCAGTTGATAAAAACGCTCCCCTTCGTGAAGTCCAAAGACAACATTTAGGATTACCTCCAGGGAGATTTCCTGCATTAAGGTACGGGCAGTGAAGACTTGACCAGGAAGCAACGGCTGCATTACCTTATCTGTGAGTTCACAGATAAGCTGTCCATTGGAGAGCATCCGCTCGCCGTGGAACGGTGGCATCAAGAGTTTGCGTTCCCTCCGATGGCGATCGCCCTCCAGCACAAACACGGAATTGTTTCCTACAATGGGCTGCAAAAGCCGATTGGGGGGAGCTGTAAATTGATTGGTTTGATTGGAGAAAATCTGCTGAAGTGCCTGGGGGTGGCTCACAAACAACAGGCAGGGATGGTTGCCAATTACGGGTGCGTTGAAGATGTCACCATACCGTTGTTCAGCAGCATCCATGTAACCCAGAGGATTGGTAATCCACTGAATCTTCTGTAACCACTGGGGGGCTTGAGGTCCGTCAGGGAGTTTTCCTTTTGATTGGGTCATTGGACTATGCAAGGGAACTATTATCCACGGCAATACCCCTTAGATTACTGGACGCTGGCAGAACTTGAAGCACCTCATTACCCGCAGAATGGAATTGGAGGGGCGACACAGTCAAAGCCTGCGGAGGCAGGCTCCAAAATCTTCAGTTTTCCGTTAGTCCGCTATGCATCCAATTTGCCCCTTGATACGTCTCGATCTGGATAAGCGTTAAGAGGCAAGAATTCTCTCACCCCTGTCCTGTTGCATTATGATGCCAGTAGGCTGAGGTTTCGTGGGGTCTTGCCCAGCCAGAATACCGAAGGACTTGCTATGCAACTGCCCTACTTCCTGAAGAACTTACCTCCTTCCACAAGGCTGTTATTCCGGCCTATGTTGCTGATTTCCTTGGTGTTGCACGGCGTAGTACTCGTGCTACCTGCATCATTTGAATCCAAGCCGTCAGAGTTCTCCGAAAAAGAGGAAACAGTCAAGATTACAAAGATACCTCTCGTTTCCAAATCCTCTTCTCAGGCTTTTCCTCAATCCTCGCCAACATTAATTGCTAAACTTCCTCCTCAGCCGCCTCAAGCAAGCCGTCTCCAAACAACGGATATTCGACCAACACGTCAGACTAATCCTTCCCCAATAAAGAACACTCGCCCGACACGTCAGACCAATCCTTCCTCAAACCAGTCAATTAGTCAACAGTCGGTTAACTCTGATGCATCTCAGTCACAGCAAAATGCTACAACGTCACAAGGCTCAGATGAAGGAACAGGTCTAGCCGAGAAGATTGAAGATTTTTTTTCAATATTCCCCCGTTATCCAGGAGCGAAGAAACGGTCTGGGGGTGTATTACGAACTGACTTTGATGACGCTACTTATCTCTTTCATACAGAAGACACCTTGGAAACAGTAGCTTCCAAGTTTGAGAAAGAACTACTACCCAATGAAAAGTTTACTCGTCCAGAACGAATCCGTGATGAAACTAACTTTAAAGTTTATAGGGTATCATCTAAGTCTACAGGTGAAACTAAATACCTGCACTTGATTTTCAAAGATGGGAAAACAGCTATCTATCTTGAGTCTGACAATTACAGTCTCGCTCAATTAATTGAGGCAAGAACTGAAGATAGCGGTTATACTCTGTTTACAGGATACATTTTTACAGCCATTAATTCGGTTAAATTGCAATATAATTTAAAAGATTTTGATCCAGAGAATGATATTAATAATCTTGTTGCTACAGAGCAGTTTAGAGGCAAAAACTTTGCCTTAAACAACGCACGAAAAACAACAGCAGCTAATCCAATATCGGTAGATAATCTTGTTTCTAGCTTAAAGGAACAACTACAAAAACTATCAGAATTAAGAGCTAAACCATTATCTCTAGAAGTTCAAGAAGGTGGTTACGAAGGTACGCCTCTTTACAAAGTAACGGATGGTCAATATGACAGTTATTTAATCTTTGCACCGACGAAAGATAATCAAACTGTTATTATCTTGGCGCGGGATGATCCACGCTAGTCAAGGAAAGTATTTTTTATTACTGTTCAATAGCAAGAGAAACGCGATCGCCTCCTACATCTCGCATTTCTCCTAATAACTGAATAACCTGCTCGTAGGGCAATTTACTATCCGCTTGGAGCAAGACAGCGCCTTTAGGATTTTGCGCTAAATAGGTTTTCATTTGCCCGAACAACTGCTCTTTACCCAACGGTTGGTTGCTCAGCACAATTTGCCCTTGTGGATTCAATTGAACTACCAAAGGGTCTGGCATTTCTCCTTGCTGGGCTGCATTGTCATCATTACTCGGCAATTGGACATCTACACCCTGCGGGTTGGCCAGCATCATGGAAGTCATCACGAAAAATGCCAAAACTCCCATCATCACGTTGAGCATCGGGATGAGTTCAATTGTCGGGATTGACGAGCTTGGTCGCTGGGTTTTAAATCGCATAATTTTATCCGAAAGTGATTTATCGTCGCTCAATAGCTAGAGAAACTTGGCTGCCGCCTATGTTACTCATTTCTTTTAAGAGTTTTACCACCTCTTCATAGGGCAATTCCCGGTCTGCCTTTAAAATCACAACTCCTTCCGGATTATCTAGTAGGTAGGCTTCCATTTTTTCTGCCAATTGAACTGTGTTTACAACTTGACCATCAATTAAAATCTCTCTTTGCTGATTCAGTCCCACGACTAAAGTTTTTGGGGCTGTCTGTTCGCGTACACCTGCGCCACCCGTGCCAGGGAGATTAATGTTCGCCAACCGCTGCCCGGTTAAGGCCATGGAAGTAATGATAAAGAATGTCAGAACTGACATCATCACATCCATCATCGGCACCAGATTGACTTCTGGTACTGAAGAGTTTTGTTGCTGATTTCTAAATCGCATCGATTAAAGTAGGTGGGTATTAATATTTGTCGTTGAGGCAAGGCAGGGGGCAGTGGTTCGACAGGCTCACCAATCGGGCAGAAGGGAAGAGAGTGTTCGGCTCTTAAAATTTGTTGATATACCTGCGTTTATGTGTGCCTACCTACTAACTTAATCTTCAGTAGTCTTCTGTAGAAAAGGTATCGGTGGCGTAGGCAGTTGAGGATGGCAGGGCAGCCGATGGTTTTGGTGTAGATGCTTCATACCAAACTTGGCGATAAATCAGCTCTAGTTCATTCCCGACTTCTGCAAAGTAGTCCATCTGACGAGCCTGTAAGGTGACAAGGGTTCGGAAGACGAGAAGGGCGATAATTGCCACAATCATACCAGCGGCTGTGGTAATCAGCGCCTCACCGATACCAGCGGCAACTTTTGACGCTTCAGCCGTTGTCCCACCCCCACCAATT
>JAIUYC010000439.1 GCA_020216575.1 Coleofasciculus sp. S288
ACTTATGTACCTACGTTCACCGCAGCCTATCAAATCAGTCGCAAGATAGCTTATTATCAACCTGATATGATTATCATAACAGACGTAGAGCGCTATTTCTTCTTAAGCGCATGGCAACTACCAGGTAGGGGCTATGCAAGAAGAAATTATATTCCCTATATCGCTGAATACCATACTGATGTTTATAATTTTTCAGCGACTTATCCGGGTTGGCAGTGGTTGCGAAATTTCGTTCGCAGAACTCGTTTATTGAGTTACTTATATCATCAAGTCGATAGGACGATATGCCCCAGCAACTCTGCACGCAAAAGCTGCCAAGAAATGGGGATTAAAAACACTCATGTAATCCGATTTTTCGGTACTGATATTTCTACATATTATCCCAGTCGGCGAAACCGCAAATGGTTAGAGCAGTGGTTAAACCCTAAGGAAAAAGATAACAAAATACTGGTCTTCTTGGGTCGCCTTGGCTTTGAGAAACGAGTTGATCTACTAATCGAAGCCTTTAGAAGATTAAAACGTAGGCAACCGAATTGTTCTCTGTTTATTGTTGGGGATGGGCCAGCTGAAGTGGTCAACCAATTGAAACAGCTTGCTAAACCAATTCCTGACATCCATTTTACAGGTTTTCTACTTGGAGAAGCGAAGGCTAATGTATTAGCTTCGTGTGATGTATTTTGCAGTCCTTCCCCCTACGAAACGTTTGGGCTAACCGTGGTCGAGGCAATGGCTTCTGGGGTTCCAGTTGTGACGGTCAATAGTGGTGCGGTGTCGGAGTACATCCTCGATGGTGTAAATGGGTATCTCGTCCCACCTGAGGATGTTGGAAGGTTAGCAAATTGCCTCGAAAACGTGTTATTGAGTGACAACACAGAACTGATTCAACGAGCCTTACGAGATGCGAATCAGTATTCTGACAAGCAAGGATGTCAAAATCTTCATGATTACTATCAGCAACTATTAGGTGTGACTAAGGCTCGTAAAGATTTGACAAGTCCAAGCAGGAGGTGAACGAACCCAGCTACATTACTCAGTCCTTGTTGGTTAGATAAAGCAGCCATGATGAAGTTTTCCTCACCCCTTAGCTCTCTGGATAATTCTGTTTCATTCCAATGTCATCATCCAAGAACAAGCAAACAGCGCCTTAAGTGTTCGATCTGCAATTATTGCATCGATCCGAATGATGAATCTGCATTTGTGACGTTTCCCTGTAACGTAAGAGCCTATAGGGGTGAGACATTTAAGGTTTGGCGATGCCCCAGTTGTCAGACAATTCATTGTTTAGATATTGTCGATCTCGCACGCTACTACGTAAACTACCCATTTGCCCAAGCGAGATTCCCGTGGCTATTGCGGGTCTGTTATGGGAATCTATGCCAACAATTAAAAAAGCATGGGTTTTCTCAAACTCGCTCGTTTCTCGATTATGGCTGTGGTAGCGGATTGTTCGTACAGTACTTGCAACAATGCGGCTTTACTAATTGTCACGGATATGATCCTTACGCACCGCAGGACGGCTACGGCAATCCAGCAATCCTCCAGCAAGGATCGTTTGATTACATCTTGCTCCAAGATGTTATTGAACATGTTGAAGAGCCTAATGCCCTATTGAGTGAGTTGGACGCGCTTCTCGCCCCTGGTGGTTACATTCTGATCGGCACACCAAACGCTGCCAATATTGACCTCACCCAGGCTAGCCTATCCGATTACTACAACTCAGTGCATGTCCCCTATCACCTTCATATCTACACTCGTGAATCCATCGAATTGTTAGGGTGTCGCCAAGGGTGGAAGCCTGTAGATTTCTTTAATCGCCCCTATCACGATACCCCTTGGTTCGGCGCGAACAGTCGTGCTTGGAACGAGTACCAACGCCTCCTTGACGGCACAATCAACGTCATTTTTGAATCGACCAAGCCCTGGAAAGCTCTGTCTTCCTATCACTATTTGTTCTACGCGATTTTCGGCTATTGGCTGAGTTTCAAAACTGAGATGGCTGTTATGTTCCACAAAACTGGAGTATAGACGAATGTCCTTAGAATTAAAGCGAGTAGTAGTCACAGGTTTGGGAGCGATTACTCCCTTAGGGAACACAGTAACAGAATACTGGCAGGGACTCCTTGAGGGGCGCAGTGGCATTGGACTCATTACATTGTTTGATGCCTCTCGCTTAGACTGTCAAATTGCAGGAGAAGTGAAGGGGTTTGACCCCTGTGAATACATAAATCGCAAGGAAGCGAAGCGTATGGATCGCTTTGCTCAATTTGCAGTTTGTGCCAGTCAGCAAGCGATCGCAGATGCCGGACTTGAGATTAATGAACTCAATGCTGACCAAGTCGGTGTAGTGATTGGCAGTGGCGTGGGTGGCATTAAGGTAATGGAAGACCAACAAGAAGTTTACCTCACTCGCGGACCCGATCGCTGTAGTCCGTTTATGATTCCCATGATGATTGCCAATATGGCTGCTGGACTAACGGCAATCCATATCGGGGCAAGGGGGCCAAATTCCTGTACAGTGACTGCCTGTGCTGCGGGTTCCAATGCTGTGGGAGAAGCGTTTCGTTTGATTCAGCAAGGGATAGCCCAGGCAATGATCTGCGGGGGTACAGAAGCAGCAGTTACGCCATTATCGGTTACCGGATTTGCCGCCGCTAGAGCGTTGTCCACTCGCAACGCTGAACCGACTCGTGCCTCTCGTCCTTTTGATCGCGATCGCGATGGGTTTGTCATGGGGGAAGGAGCTGGTATTCTCGTCCTAGAGGAGCTAAATCATGCTTTGAGCCGACAGGCTCACATCTATGCCGAAATTGTTGGCTACGGTTTGACCTGTGATGCCTATCATATGACAGCTCCCATGCCTGGAGGTAAAGTGCCTGCCAGAGCGATGGAACTCGCGCTAAAAGAGGCAGGTTTGTTTCCCAACCAAGTCAGCTACATCAACGCTCACGGTACCAGTACATGCGCCAACGATATCAATGAAACCTTGGCTATTAAACAAGCGTTGGGGCAGCATGCGTTCCAAACCGCCATCAGTTCCACAAAATCTATGACGGGTCATCTTCTAGGAGGTTCTGGAGGGATCGAGGCTGTTGCAACGGTAATGGCGATCGCTACCGACAAAATTCCACCGACGATTAATCTAGAGAATCCCGATTCAGCCTGCGATCTCGATTACGTTCCAAACCATAGCCGAACTCAACAGGTTGATGTTGCCCTTTCTAATTCCTTCGGGTTCGGGGGTCACAATGTTACTCTCGCCTTTAAAAAATTTGAGGGCTAGTTGAGTTTTACTTCAAAATTTTTGGTGATGAACAGGGCTTACTTATCCAATCCTCAACAAAATAAGCCAATTAACCGATTACTAATATCTTTTAACAACAACACAATCTCTAATTTATAAACAAAACTACACCATGTCATCCCTAATCGACGTTAATTCTCCCAATTCTGTCACATCTGATTCTGCAAATCATCAGCCTAATTCTGTTGCTTTACCAACAACAAATTCGATTCTTACAGTTGAAGAAATCCAGAAATCGTTGCCCCACCGCTACCCTTTTTTGCTAGTAGATCGGATTACTGAATACGTAGCAGGTGAACGAGCCGTTGGAATCAAAAATGTCACCTTCAACGAACCCCATTTTCAAGGTCATTTTCCAGAGCGACCAATTATGCCTGGAGTATTGATTGTGGAAGCAATGGCACAAGTTGGTGGTGTGGTACTCACCCAGATGCTAGAGTCGGACGGTGGATTATTTGTGTTTGCTGGTATTGATAAAGTTCGGTTTCGCCGTCAAGTAGTACCTGGCGATCAATTGGTAATGACAGTAGAATTGCTGTGCGTCAAACAGCGCCGTTTTGGTAAGATGCGGGGACGAGCTGAAGTGGATGGTCAGTTAGCTAGTGAAGGTGAACTGATATTTTCTCTAGTAGATTAAAAACAGCGAACTTCAAAATTCAAAATGCATAAATTGCAGGCGTTTTAGTGTTCATGGAAAGGAACTATGAAGGGCGGCATTTTCTCCCAGGACTCTGATTACGTGGGCTTCCACGTCGCCCTTCTTTGTGATAAGCAAAGCGACATAAATAAACACAGCTATCACGGTAACACTAGTAGACCTATCTAAAGTTTATTTTTTACTAGCTTTTTATCTTTATCACATAAAACGATAAAACCTCATTTTATAAAAACGATATTTAACAAATACTCTCTATTATTTTTTTTCTTATGAATTGTAGATTTCATAATTTTCTCTATTTCTAATTTAGGAAACGTTTTACACTATCAGTTTTACTAATGCTGAAAGTTTTATCCAATGGAGATCGGGGATTTAAGAATAAATTTAAGGATAATACCAATTCTCCGGTAAAGACGTGCTTGATAAGCCGAGGCTTTACCCACAAATCCCTAATCTGAAAATAGGGAGTCAGGGGTCAGGGGTCAGGAGAGGTATATTTTCATTCTTTGTTGTGAGCCTTTGCTCATGGTGCCTAGCTTGAAAATAGGAGTCAGGAGTCAGGGGTCAGGGGTCAAGGGTCAGGGGAGAGTAATTTTCATCATGGGTGTTGTGGGCTATTGCCCGTGGGTGGCTGTCTTGAAAATAAGGCAGAAGGCTCCAGGGCAGAGGGCAGAAGGAATAAGGATTTTTGTTTTTTGATTTATGTCCCGCTTTAGACTGATAGCCCTAAAAATTATCAATTTGCGGAAATACCTACTGGATAAAGCATTTCCTATGCTCTATGCCCAAAAAACTGGGTTTTCCACTACTAGTACGGGAGAGCCACCGCTTGAGCCTCTTGGATATAAATTCTTTAAGTGCCTTTCCTCTGAGGAGTGAATTTTATACACAGTCTTTATAAATACGGAAAGCACATCTGTCAGAAGTATGACTTAGTAAAACCTATATCTAATCAGGAGTACAGCTAATTCCTCCAGATATTTGCGGGCTCGGTATGCAACGTCTCAGTATATTTTTTCGGTA
>JAIUYC010000440.1 GCA_020216575.1 Coleofasciculus sp. S288
AGCGGGTATCGGTGACCCTGGTCCTTGTGGCAAGATTTTGGTACGAGGTGAGCCAGGGTGGGAAATTATCCCCGAACTCGCCCCCCTTCCCGGAGAACCCATTATCGACAAACCAGGAAAAGGGTCGTTCTACGCCACAGATTTAGACCTGCTGCTCAAGCGTAAAGGTATCCAGAACATTGTCTTAACGGGAATTACCACCGATGTCTGCGTCCATACCACGATGCGGGATGCAAATGACCGAGGCTATGAGTGCTTATTGCTATCTGACTGCACGGGCGCAACCGACTACGGCAACTATCTAGCCGCTCTAAAAATGATCAAGATGCAAGGCGGTGTTTTTGGCGCTGTCGCCAACTCAGCCGCATTTATTGAAGCAATTCGAGGGGAAAGTTCAGACTACAAACTTCAAACACCCGAATATTCCATTTCCTAATCTGAAAATAGCAGGGGGAGCAGGGGGAGCAGGGGGAGCAGGGGGAGCAGGGGGAGCAGGGGGAGAGTAAATTCGCATCTATAACCCCTTTTATCTTCTAATTCCCTCCATGTTCTCCCCTCTGCGAACTCTGTGCCTCTGTGGTTGCTTCAAAAAGAGAGCAATCCTAGCGAATTTAGTATTTAAACCCGCTCCTACAACTAACAACTGACAACTGACAACTAACAACTGACAACTGACAACTAACAACTGACGACTAACAACTGACAACTAACAACTGACAACTGACAACTGATAACTAACTTATGACCACCGTAACAGCTAATACTACTGTTGAAATAACCAAGCCACCCGAACTAGAGGTGGTGAACATGAGCAAGCAATTTGGTTCCTTACTCGCCCTAGATAACGTTTCCTTGCACCTGAAACCAGGAACCTTCCATGCCTTGCTCGGTGAGAATGGAGCAGGAAAAAGTACTTTAGTCAAGTGCATTATGGGGTTTTACACGCCCACGGCTGGTGAAGTACTCATTGATAAACAAGTACGCACTATTACCAGTCCTCGTGATGCTCATCAATACGGCATTGGTATGGTTTACCAGCATTTCACTTCGGTTCCTGCCATGACTGTGGCGGAGAATCTAGTGCTGTCGCGGTTCGATAGTCCCAACTTAATTAATTGGAAGGAAGAGTACGCGCAATTAAATGCGTTTATGCAAACCGCTCCTTTCCAAGTCCCTCTAGACGTTCCCATTGCTCAGTTAGCTGCTGGACAGAAGCAGAAGCTAGAAATTCTCAAACAAATTTATCTCCAAGTTCGTATCTTGATTTTGGATGAACCTACCTCCGTCCTGACTCCCCAAGAAGCAGATGAGGTGTTGGGATTATTGCGGGAAGAAGTGACTGCCGGACGGTTGAGTGTGTTAATCATCAGCCATAAATTCCGGGAAGTGATGGCGTTTTGCGATGAAGTCACGGTATTGCGCAAGGGCAAATTCGCCGGTCACGGTTTGGTGAGAAACCTGACGGTTGCAGATATGTCGGAGATGATGATGGGTGAGAGGCGGGAACCGAAGCAGGTTGAAAAGACAACCCATACTACTCAAACTCCCGTTCTTGAAGTGAAAGGCATTCATGCCAACAAAGATAATGGAGTAGAGGCGGTTAAAGGCGTAAGCTTGACCGTCCACAGTGGAGAAATTGTTGGCATTGCGGGTATTTCCGGTAATGGACAGCGGGAACTAGTGGAGGTGTTGGCAGGCCAGCGTCCGGCGACATCGGGGCAGATGTTGGTTAATGGCGAAGTTTATACAGCAACGCGATCGCAAATGTTCAAGCACAAGGTCTTCGCACTTCCAGAAGAACCGTTGCGCAATGCCTGCGTCCCTCACATGAGCGTAGCAGAAAACATGGCACTGAGGACGTTTGACCGCCCCCCTCAAGCCAAAGGAGTATTGCTAATTCTCAAAGCTATTCGGCAGATAGCAGAAGGTTTGATTCACCGATTCTCCGTGAAAACCCCTTCACCAGAAACGCCCATCAGCAATCTTTCCGGCGGAAACGTACAGCGTGCGGTGCTAGCGCGAGAACTGTCTGCTGACCATATTAAGCTACTGATTGCTGCTAATCCCTGCTTTGGTCTTGATTTTGCCGCCGTGGAGTTCATTCACGGTCAAATTGTCGAGGCACGCAACCGAGGTGTAGCAGTCCTGCTGGTGAGTGAAGACTTAGATGAACTCCTGAAACTGGCTGACCGAATTTTAGTCATCAGCGAGGGCAAGTTTGTTTATGAAAGTGCGATCGCAAACGCAGACTTCGCTACCATCGGTCGCAGTATGGCAGGACATTAAACGATTTTGGATTGGCAATTATAAATCCTTAGATCCAAACTCAGAGCTTATCCGAAAAAAGAACTTGTCGGATAAGTTATCAAGGCTCGCCCTGTTAGAGAAATATGATTAAACAACTAGAATCAGTGTTGATCCTCAAGGATCTATTCAATATCACTGCACAGCAGAATGAGTTTCCTTGGGAACCCTTCCGTCCTGGAGTTGATATCTATCGACTTTACAAACATGAGGAAAGCGGAGCATCGGCAGCACTGCTACGCTATCAACCAGGAGCCAGTGTTCCAATGCACGGTCATACGGGTTTTGAACATATCTTTGTTCTATCAGGGTCGCAAACGGATCAGAATGGTGAACACCAAGCTGGCACTCTCGTCATCAACCCACCCAGCTCGAATCATAGTGTTACTAGCCAATCCGGCTGTATCGTTCTTGCAATTTGGGAAAAACCTATTGCAGTCTAATGTAGAACTTGTAGAGCAGGCATCTTGCCTGCGGCTGACAGGCGAGACGCCTGTCCTAAGTTTGACGTTTGAACCAACTTGGTATTATACCAAATGGGTTTGAATTTGGCACATATTCTCTCTTGCTCCCCCCTTAACAAGGGGGGTTGGGGGGGTTCCAAATGTGTCACTGTTAAACCCAATTGGTATTACCTGTTAGTTTCCAGCTAAAAAAACTCTCTACACCTAATACTTAACACCTAATTGTGGTTTCAATCTCTGCTCAACCTTACGATTACGAACTCCCCACTGATGGCGGTATAGCGCTGCTAATTATCGACATGCAGCGAGATTTTTTAGAACCAGGTGGGTTTGGCGATGCGTTAGGGAATGATGTGGCGCGACTTCAATCAATCGTTCTAACGGTGAAGCGGTTGTTAGACGCATTCCGTACCCAAAAACTCTCCATCTTTCAAACCATTGAATGTCACAAACCTGACCTATCCGATTGTCCGCCGTCGAAGCTAAAGCGAGGGCGAGGGGCGTTAAAAATTGGTGATGTAGGTCCAATGGGACGCATTCTAATTGAAGGGGAAGCTGGCAATGCCATTATTCCAGAACTTGAACCTATTCCTGGTGAAATTGTGATTCCAAAACCTGGTAAAGGCGCTTTTTACCGCACTAACTTGGCATCTCTTCTGCAAGAGCAAGGCATTACCCACTTGATTGTGACTGGGGTAACAACAGAGGTTTGCGTCCAGACGACGATGCGAGAGGCTAATGATCGAGGTTATGAATGTCTTTTAGTAGAGGATGCCACTGAAAGCTACTTTCCGGAATTCAAACAGTCCACGCTGGAAATGATTCGCGCTCAAGGGGGCATTGTGGGTTGGACAGCAACGGCTGAGGCAGTTTTACAGGGTCTGTCCCAATGGGAGAGTTCTGTTTTGAAAATATGAGTCAGGAGTCAGGAGAGAATAATTTTCAAGATGCATATGTATGCGAAAGCTCAGGGATTTCAAAATAAAAAAATATCCTTGTAGGGGCGGGTTTAGAGATTAAATCGGTGGACAAATGGATAACATCTGTACAAAACCCGCCCTCCTTTAATCCCAGGAGTAATGGATAATTTATTTCTTGGAAGTCCCTCATAACGTCTCAATGGAATTACCCTGTTCTACAGGACAAAATGCGATCGCCATCCGCAAAACTTGACCATTATCCCGATTACCCCTCTAAATGTCTGTACCCTCTGCTCAACGAAGTGATTGCACAGCAGGCGGCACTGGAGAACTGACTTGAGCTAAACTCCAATCCGGTCTTAAATTCTTCGCTTGACGGAGATAGGGATGATAAACCTTATCATTTGAAGTGGGCGTGTTGACGTGAATCAAAAACCGGATGCAGCGTTCCAAACTGCCCTCAACATGCATTTGTTGCACATCTAGTAAAGCTACATTATCCCAGTTGGGACGCTCTCGTGCGATCGCAGCCGGAAAAATCGCATCCAAATCTCGCGTCGTCGTGAAAATTGCACTAATAATTTGATCAGGTTCGAGCTGATTATGCGCTTCTAATTCATCGAGTAGTTCCGTCACTGCTTCTCGGATTGCCTCGGCTGTATTTTCCGAGACTGTCGTTGCCCCACGAATCGCCTGAACTCGCCACTCCACTGCTTATATCCTCCGCATTTCCAAGTTCAATTCCCCCACAACCCCCGCATCCACCCTACTAGGGGGAAAGATACTCATCGGGGGAAGGAGGGTCTGATATTAGACTTCAGAACCGTCTAAAACAATCTAAAATCTAACATTATTCCTAAGGTCGATATAGCCACAATGGCAGACCACTGGTAGATAGTTCAAATTCTAGCCAATCCATCCCAGCGGATATCCCTGAACTCGTCCCACTGCGGCTACCCGGTAAAAGGCGATTCCAGAAGGGTTTGGGTTCCTCAATCGTGAAACACTTAGTTTTCTCTGGGTCAAGTCCCGCTAGTTCTGCCGCCCAGCAACGGGCATCTTCTTCCGTTCCCAGTCGGTCAACAACACCCAACCCTAAAGCTTGCTCTCCGGTAAAAATGCGACCATCGGCAAAGCTTCTCACTGTTTCTACTGCCAATCTGCGAGCTTCGGCAACGGTTTGCACGAACTGCTGATAGCTGACATCAATCAATTCTTGCAGGATGTTCTTTTCTTGATCAGTTAGTTCGCGATCGAACGCCAGAATATCTTTGTAGGGACCCGACTTGATA
>JAIUYC010000441.1 GCA_020216575.1 Coleofasciculus sp. S288
ATATCCACTGTAGGGGATTTCCGGCCATCATTGATGCCAACATAAGGTTAGCTTGGCGGTTGAAACCGCAGCTAGACAAACAAAACCCGCCGAAGTTTACCCTCGAACGAAGTGAAGGGCGGGTTACAAAACTCTTGTTTTTCCATTAGTCCGCGTGGTGCGCTACGCGCAACGCTTTGCTTAGCATGGTACGTAGTAGCATAGCGCGATAGGGGACTAGCCTAGCCTTCGGTAACGGCTTCGCCGAACGGCAAGCCGCTTCGCGTCTACGTTTTTAGGGTTCCGCGATTTCCAATCGCCAAGGCTTAAATTGACGCCAATGACGGCCGGAAAGCCCCTACAATACACTTGGGGTTTTCCTGGCGAAAAAGATAAAACGACGAACTGTTGAACGAATCATCAATAATTACAACGATTTATGACCGAATCGGTTACCTCTCTTTTCGATGCTGGACTGGAACGCTACAACGCGGGTGAAGAACCCGATACACTCATTCCAGTTTTCAAAGATATATGCGATCGCTCCCCGAAAACGGCTGCGGCTTGGAGTTGTCTGGCATGGCTGTATTTACTCGACAATAACCCCGAACCTGCCTATAAGGCCGCTCTCAAGGGCGTGAAGTTGGATCAAAATGCTCCCCAAGCTAGGGTTAATCTCGCTGTTGCCATGTTGGAAACGGGGAACAAGGGTGTCCGCGAACACATTGAAATAGTGAAGCGGATGATGGCGATTGACTCACAAGTTCGGCAGGATGTGAGTGAAAGTATTGAAGACGGATTGAATCGAAAGCCGGACTGGGAGAGTTTAAAGCGCGTTAAAAATTGGTTAGCTGAATAGTTGACTGGACTTAGGTAATTCAACGCCAAGAGCCCCGACTTCTTGAAGAAGTCGGGGCTCTGAACACTGAAAGGTGACATGCTTCCTTTTGTAAAGATTCAGATACAAAAAAGGATTTTTTGCCTCAGTCCAGTCTTTAAGTAATATGAAATTTCTGCGATCGCGCCGATAGGTATTACAATTAGCTCACCAGAGGAAAGCAAGAACGATTAAGCCTGAATGGGGTAAAGCATCGCTCCTGTTTTCATCTCGTATGGCTATCGGTTAAACCGTATCTTAACCTCGGATCGATCCCTAGGGGAATCCCAAAATCTGCATCATTCCCCAACAAGTTTTTTTCAATAGTCCAAGCCCCCGGATGGCTCCGTGGGGTAGGTTATGTGGTTTACATTTCCCTGTAACTCAAACTCTTTAGAGAACAACAATGAGGGAATATCAGAATCTATGCATTACTCCCCTCTTAAAAAGGGGAGCGATCGCGCTAACAGGATATTTTGCGATCGCGTCTGCTGGTGTGTTGAGTGCGATTCCCTTTGGGATAGTTTCGCTTCACGTTTTTTCTGGAAGTCGTGCCTTCGCTCAGAACCTTCCCGTCCCCGATGACACACTAAGAACTCAAATTACACCCAATAACGTGATAGTGGGCGGCACGCAAAATGGAGTAAACCTCTTCCACAGTTTCTCCGAATTCAACATTGGTGAAGGACTGCGAGTTGATTTTTTCCAAGAGCCAACGGCAGGAATAGAAAATATTCTCAGTCGAGTGACAGGCACTGACCCCTCCGACATTCTGGGAACATTGGGGGTATTAGGGGATGCCAACCTGTTTTTGCTCAATCCCAATGGCATACTCTTGGGTCCAAATGCTCAGTTAGATCTCCGAGGGGGTTCATTTGTTGGAACAACAGCCAGTGCGATCGGGTTTCCTAACGATGGAGAATTTTCGGTAAACTCACTCGTTGAGCCAGGTAACCCTCTGCTGACAGTGAATCCTTCGGCGTTTATCTACAATCAGGTTCCTGGCCCAATCATCAATCAATCTACAGCAGGGCTGGAAGTTAATTCCGGTCAAAACCTTTTTTTGATAGGTGGCGAGGTGAGAGTAGAGAATGGTGGCACGTTACGTGCTCCGGGGGGTCGGATCGAGCTGGGTGGATTGGCTGACGAAGGGAAAGTTGAGATTGAAGAGATTACTGAGGGAAGCAACCCAGGGTTGAATTTTCCCGCTGTAGGGCTGATTTTTCCTGATGGCGTAGAGCGAACTGATGTAATCCTCAGCAATGGTGCAATTGTTGATGTCACTGGGGACAGCGGTGGTAATATTGCCATCAATGCCCAGAATGTCAGGCTGTCAGGAGACAGTAATGTTTGTGCTGGGATAGGGGCAAATTTACTAGATTGTCCTGGTGGTAATAACTTTCCTGGTGGCACAGGCAGCGAGGCAGGAAATATTGTAATCGATGCGACAGAGGAAGTTAGCCTGAGCCAGTCGAGTCGGATTACTAATAATATCAATGACGGTGCTACGGGTAATCAGCTTCGCGATATCTTTGAGACGATTGACCAATTTTTTGAAACACGCGATCCATCTGTCCTCTTTGGCTCTGTCGTCATCAGTGCTGACTCACTCTCGCTAACGGAAGGTGCTAGCGTTAGTACCAGTACTTTCGGTGATGGGAATGCTGGACTCGTCGATGTAGAAGCCAACTCTGTTTCCATATCAGGTTTCCTACCAACACCAGACGGTATTGATGAACCCAGTAGGCTGGCTAGTGTTGTTCTGGGTGCTGCTACAGGTCAGGCCGGTGGGATTACAATCACAACTGGGTCGCTCTCTTTAACCAATGGAGCACTGTTGAATACTAGTACCTATGGAGCTGGAAATACTGGAGCTGTAGGCATAGAAGCAGATTCCGTCTCCATAGACAACGCACAAATTACCAGTAATGTGGAAGCTAGAGCTACAGGGAATGCACTCGGTATCGCGATCGAAGCCGATTCCATTTCATTGAGCAATGATGGTAAGTTGCGCTCCTCGACATCTGGGGCAGGGAATGCCGGACAAGTAATTTTGCAGACGAATGGCGGCACTATTTCTCTCGACGATAGCGAGATCTTCTCGAATGTGGAAGCTGGAGGGGTAGGAGCAGGGGGAGAGATCGATATTAAAACAGGCTCCCTCTTATTGCTTAACGGCTCTCAGATCCAAACTTTAGTGCGAGGAGCCGAAGACAATCAACCACCCGGATCGGGTAATGCTGGGAAAGTGACGATTACTGCCAGTAATGAGATCGAATTGAGAGGAGCGAGTAGGACTCAGTTCGACAGCCAGGGACGAGGATTGCCCAGTGCAATTTTTAGTACTGTAAATGAGGGAGCCACTGGCAACGCGGGGAATATTGATGTCGAAGCTGAGTCGATCTCATTAAGCGATCGCGCTCGAATCGATACTAACCTTCTCGGCTCTGGAACACCTGGAACTATTCTCCTAAAAATCACCGACTCGATTTCGCTCACAGGGGGGGCTAACATCCAAAGCGTCATAGGGTCAAATGCTGTAGCTAGACTTGAATCTAATCCCTTTATTAGCGAGATTTCTGGCTCACTTGCCGATGAGACAGAAACAGGGGCAACCAAGACTGGCTCAATCACAGTCTTAACAGGAGAACTATCGTTAGATGACAAATCCTTCATTGATGCTAGTACTTTAGGACAGGGAGATGCAGGTGCTGTCCTTGTAGTTGCTAAGGATAATGTTGCTCTCGAAGATGGAAGCGGCATCTACAGTCAGGCAGAACCGGGAGCCACAGGCAATGCTGGCGGAATCTTGATGGCAGCCAACTCTCTTTTCCTTACCGATGAGGCTCTAATCACCGTCAGTAGCCTAGGAGATGGGGAAGCAGGGGGGATAATCATTCTTGCGGAAGAAGACATTATTCTAAGAGACGACGCGCTAATTGCAGCCCTCTCTGCATCAGGTCAAGGTGGAGATATTTTCTTAACATCAGGTGACTTTCTGCTGTTGCTTGATGGGAGCGGTATAACAACCGATGCATTTAACCAGAACAACCCTAACGCCAATGGCGGCAACATTACGGCTATTACAAAATACCTAATTGCTGCCCCTTACAACACTAATGACATTGTTGCTAATGCAGTCGAAGGTGTTGGGGGAAATATCTTTGTTTTTGCTGGTCGCCTCTACGATATTGAGAAGCGACCGCAGGTTTTTCCATCAAATGACATTGATGCCAGTTCTAACTTTAATAGGAACGGTACAGTTAGCGCCTTTGACTTGAATATCGATCCAACTCAAGGACTCACTAACCTGCCGGAAAATCTCATCGATCCCTCTTCGCTAATTGCTGAAGCCTGCGCTGCCCGTGGCAGCATCGCCGAGCGGCAAAAAAACCAATTTATCAACACCAGACAGGGTGGTTTGCCTCCCGATCCCAATGCTGCTTTTCCCGGTGAGGCAGTTGTCAACGATTTGGAAGTCCCGGAACAGAACGAAGAAAACACCACAGGCGAACCCAGTTCTACTAATCCCACCAATCTTCCTCCTGTCGCAACCGCTTCCCCACAAGAACCAGAACTCGTTGAAGCCCAAGGTTGGGTGTACGGGGAAAATGGCACGGTGATCTTTACCGCTCAAGCCTCCACCGTCACTCCCACCAGTCCTGCACTGACACCAGCATCTACTTGCAATAATGTCGAAACATCACTTCAGCCAAGATAATTTCCTAGCGCCGCTGGGTTTATTGACGTTGACTAGCTGCCTGACGGTGTTACCTTGCCCAGCTCAAGCTGCTGATGAAGTAATTTTATCAAGGGAGTTGGGAGTAACCGAAGATAAGGCAGCACTCGAACCTATCCGATTAACCTCTCCCCCAACCCCTCTCCTTGCAGGAGAGGGGAGCCTAGTTCCCCCCTTCCCTGCAAGGGAAGGGGGGTTAGGGGGGTTAGGTCAATCTTACTGTAATGAAGCAAATCGAGATTTCCATCAAGTTCATCTAATTGCCCATGAGAACAGGACTTACGCAACTGGCCTATTATTTTCAGTTCGTAGTGAGGACTTTAGTCCTCATTCCAAAGGGCTAAAGCCCTTACTACAAACAAAAAACCAGATTTTTTGTGACA
>JAIUYC010000442.1 GCA_020216575.1 Coleofasciculus sp. S288
CAGTCGGCGCCGGTGTCGCCGCCGCCGATGACGATCACGTCCTTGCCCTTTGCACTGATATAACGCCCGTCTGCGAGATTGCTGTCGAGCAGGCTCCTTGTGTTGGCGGTGAGGAACTCCATCGCGAAGTGGATGCCCTTCAACTCGCGCCCTTCGATTGGAAGGTCACGGGGTTTGGTAGCACCGGTGCAGAGGATTACCGCATCGAATTCTTTGAGCAGGTTTTCAACAGGAAAGTCTTTGCCGATTTCGGTGTTGCACACAAACTTCACGCCCTCTTCCTCAAGGACGTTGAGGCGGCGTCGGACGACTTGCTCTTTGTCGAGCTTCATGTTGGGGATACCATACATGAGCAGTCCGCCCGGACGGTCGGCGCGTTCAAACACCGTCACCCAATGACCGGCTTTGTTGAGCTGGGCGGCGGCGCACAAACCAGCGGGACCGGAACCCACGACGGCGACTTTTTTCCCAGTGCGTTTGGTCGGGGGTTCAGGTGTAACCCAGCCTTCATCCCAGCCTCTGTCAGCGATCGCATTTTCAATGTTCTTAATTGTGACGGGCGGATTGGTGATGCCAAGCACGCATGAGCCTTCGCAGGGTGCAGGGCAAACGCGACCGGTGAATTCGGGGAAGTTGTTTGTCTTGTGCAAGCGATCGAGTGCTTCGCGCCAGAGTCCGCGATAGACGAGGTCGTTCCATTCAGGAATGAGGTTGTTAATCGGGCAACCGCTTGCCATGCCACTGATCAGCGTGCCGGTGTGGCAAAACGGAACGCCGCAGTCCATACACCGTGCGCCCTGAGTGCGGAGCTTTTCCTCCGGCATGTGTAGATGGAATTCGTCCCAGTTGCGAATGCGATCGCTTGGCGGTAGTTCAGAGGGTAATTCGCGGAGAAATTCGATAAAGCCAGTTGGTTTTCCCATTGTTGTGTCTCAAATAATTTTAGATTTTAGATAGTATCTTATAGGCTATTGATAGCTCAATCTTCTTTCATTTTTAGCCAGATAAATACTTGCTCTACTGTTAAATTTAATTCAATTCCATCCAATACCATTAAATCATCTTTTCCTTGACGTAATTCGGGTTGTTGTTTTGGCTGAAAGACTAAAATTGAACGGTCGTCTGGATCGAGCAACCATCCGAGTTGACAACCATACTTCAGACAGTGCAGGATGTTTCCAGTAACACGGTTAGAACTCTGGTCTGGAGAAAGAATTTCAATTGTCCAGTCTGGAGAAATTAACACATCGTCAATCGGTTCTCCATTCTCGTCAAACTCAATGCTCTCCCAACATAAAACCGCTACATCAGGAACTACTGAGCGCCCCCCAAAGGTACAACGTAATTCAGGAAAAGCATAAGCAATTTGCTTTTCTTCAGTGACTTCATTAATGGCATTAATCAATTTACTCTGAAGTCGGGAGTGGCGAGCCTTCGGCATGGGTTTCTGAACAATCTTCCCGTCAATATATTCACTAGCAGGTTTAGTTTCGGGTAATTTCAGAAACTCCTCCAGAGTCAAAGGTTTAGATGGGGTTTGTACCATTTGGGTTGTCTCCAACATTACCAAATCAGCTTTAGTGCCAGTTGCGGATGCGTTAGCGAAGCTCGCCGTAGGCATCGCTCCAAGGAGGTGTTAAACCGCATTGTTTTGCAACCAACTGATTACCTCATTAGCGTTCTTATCAGGCGGGAAGACGGGATAGAAGACTTTAACAATTTTGCCAGCCTCCGATATGAGCGTAACTCGCTTGATCAGTTGCTTTCCTTCAATCTCAAACGTTGGCAGCTTTAGCGCCTTAGCAAAGCACAGATTAGAATCACTCAACAGTTCAAATGGTAAATGGAGACGCTCTGCTGCTTCCGTTTGCTCGGCAGTACTCTGCGTACTAAGACCAAAGACTTGCGCTCCTAAGCTGCTTAGCTCTTGGTGATGATCTCGAAAAGCACAGGATTGGGGAGTACAACCTCTTGCTCCAGGGATTTGATCCCATCCATCAGGTAGTGGACGATCAGGTCGTCCTGTCATTGGGTAGCAGTAAATAACAACACGACCTGAGAGTGCTGACACATCAACAGCCCTACCCTGAGTGGAGGATAAAGCTAAGGATGGCAGCAACTTTCCCAACAAGCGATCGCAACCACCATCATTGCTCGGAACAGGGAGATTTTTTGGCAACTCTGTGATGTTTTCCATATGACACTCCTCACAACTATGCCCCAACCGAGAAATAAAGCGGTCTAACAAGGGGTTTAAGGTTTAATCCCCTTGTTACGTCGTCCGTCGTGAATCCTAGCTGCCACCAATACGAGCAACATCGCGGGCGTTCTCTTCAAAGGCAGCACTGAGCGCATCGTCACCGCTCAAGCCAGCTTCCAACGCTTTCTTAATTGCCTGAATCACTCGCTTGTAGTCCTTCGGCATCACCTTGACGAACTTCGGCACCATTTCTTCCCAGTTGGAAAGGACTTGAGATGCCTTCTGGCTTCCCGTGTAGTCAGCATGGCGCTGAATCATCTCGTAAAGGTCGCTAATCTCCTCGGGTTCTTCGAGTTTTTCGAGTCCCACCATAGAGGTGTTGCAGCGTGTCGCGAAGTCGCCCGCCTCATCAAGGATATAGGCAACGCCGCCACTCATGCCTGCCGCAAAATTGCGTCCAGTCGTACCCAGTACAACAACTTTGCCGCCCGTCATGTATTCGCAACCATGGTCGCCCACCGCTTCGACAACCGCATTCACGCCGGAGTTACGGACGCAGAAGCGCTCACCGGCTACACCGTTGATATAAGCCTCCCCGCCCGTCGCACCGTAGAAGGCGACGTTACCAATAATGATGTTTTCCGCCGGCACGAACGTTGAGCCAACTGGCGGATAAACGATAATCTTGCCGCCACTCAAACCCTTACCCAGGTAGTCATTGGCATCGCCTTCCAGTTCGAGGGTGACGCCTTTGGGAACGAACGCCCCGAAGCTTTGTCCCGCACTCCCCTGAAAATGGAGATGCACGGTGTCTTCTGGTAGTCCATCCCAGTGCCGCTTGGTAATTTCATTGCCGAGGATGGTGCTGACGACACGGTTCACGTTTTTAATCGGCAGTGTGGCTTTTACTTTTTCGCCGTTCTCGATCGCCGGTTTACACAAATCCAACAACACGCTCATGTCGAGCGATTTGTCAAGCCCATGGTCTTGCGGAATTTGGCAGTAACGACCCACTTCCGGCCCAACTTCCGGCTGGTAGAGAATCTTAGAAAGGTCGATGCCTTTCGCTTTCCAGTGTTCAACGGCTTTCTTCGGTTCGAGTACGTCGGTGCGTCCCACCATTTCATTAATCGAACGGAAACCGAGCTGTGCCATTAGTTCACGGGCTTCCTGGGCGATGAACTTCATAAAGTTTACGGTGTGTTCTGGGTCGCCCGTAAACTTCTCGCGTAATTGCGGGTCTTGCGTAGCAACCCCCACTGGGCAAGTGTTGAGGTGACACACGCGCATCATGATGCAGCCCAGCGTCACTAGTGGTGCGGTAGCAAACCCGAACTCCTCAGCACCGAGTAGCGCGGCAATTACCACGTCGCGCCCCGTCTTCATCTGTCCGTCGGTTTCGACAACGATACGCGAACGGAGGTTATTCAGCACTAGCGTCTGGTGAGTCTCAGCGAGTCCCAGTTCCCAAGGCAGTCCCGCGTGCTTAATCGAGGTTTGCGGCGATGCGCCCGTACCCCCGTCGTAGCCGGAAATGAGTACAACATCAGCGTGAGCTTTTGAGACGCCTGCGGCGATTGTGCCGACGCCGACTTCAGATACAAGCTTGACGCTAATCCGCGCCTCACGGTTGGCGTTTTTCAAGTCGTGGATTAATTCAGCGAGGTCTTCAATTGAGTAGATGTCGTGGTGCGGCGGCGGTGAGATTAATCCGACCCCTGGTGTTGAGTGGCGAACCTTGGCAATCCAGGGATAAACTTTGCGTCCGGGAAGCTGTCCACCTTCCCCAGGCTTCGCACCTTGCGCCATTTTAATCTGGAGTTCCTTGGCCTGGGACAGATACAAGCTCGTGACGCCAAAGCGACCAGAGGCAACTTGTTTAATCGCACTATTCTTCGAGTCGCCCTGTTCGTTCGTCCAAGTGTAACGCTCTGGGTCTTCACCCCCTTCACCGGTATTGGATTTGCCACCGATGCGGTTCATTGCGATCGCTAATGCCTCATGTGCCTCCTTCGAGATCGAGCCATAGCTCATCGCCCCTGTCTTGAAGCGTTTCATAATCGCCTCAATTGGCTCGACTTCCTCAATCGGCACTGGCTGGCGCTGCTTGAGTTCTAGCAGTCCACGCAGCGTGAAGTGCTTCTGGTTCTGCTCGTTCACAAGCGTTGCGTATTGCTTGTAAAGCTCGTAACTCCCGTCGCGTACCGCCTTTTGCAGCGTGTGGATGGTCTGCGGGCTGAACAGGTGCGCCTCACCTTCCTTGCGCCACTGATATTCGCCACCCACGTCGAGCGTGTGACCGTTGACTTCTCTATCTGGGAAGGCATGGCTATGTCGCAAAATCGCTTCCTTGGCAATGACTTCCAGGTCTGCGCCCTCAATTCGTGACGCCGTCCAGGTGAAGTATTTATCGATGACCGACTGGTTCAGTCCAATCGCCTCAAAAATTTGTGCGCCGCGATAGCTCTGAATGGTTGAGATGCCAATCTTGGAGGCGACTTTAATCACGCCCTTGGTTACGGCTTTGACGTAGTTCTTGCAGGCAGTCTTGTAATCGACGTTGACTAGCAAGCCCTCCTGGATCATGTCGCCAATCGTCTCGAAGGCAAGGTACGGATTGATGGCACCGCAACCATAGCCAATCAGCAATGCGTAATGATGCACCTCACGCGGTTCGCCTGATTCCAGCACAAGTCCAACCCGTGTGCGCGTGCCTTCGCGGATTAAGTGGTGATGGAGTCCAGAAACCGCCAGTAATGCCGGGATAGAT
>JAIUYC010000443.1 GCA_020216575.1 Coleofasciculus sp. S288
CTCAGGGCAACATTCAACTCGCGCAGGGACTGGTAGGACAATGCCGCGCTGCCAAGCAAAGAACTTTGGTTTATCCAGAGCGTTCAAACTCCAGTCCATCACTCGGAACTATTGCTCCGAACGAACAAGTGACCCTTGCAGACAGTGGTGCTGCTGGTTGGATTGCCATCAGTTCCCCGATAGTTGGTTATGTCCGGGCTAGCGACCTCAAAGCTTGTTCCGGCGGCACTCGCCCACCTTCTTCAGGAGAGTCACAAGAGGGGGCAACTGTCTGCCGCCGGGTGATTGCTCCACCTGAGGGGTTAGCTGTCCGTAATACTCCGGTTCTTTCCGATCGGAGGATTGCTGGGGTATACGTGGGAAATACGGTCAGGCTAGTAAGTCCCCGAGAGACTCAAAAAGATAGCCAAGGACGCACTTGGGTTAGGATTTCGGCACCTGCGACTGGCTGGATTTCGAGTGGCTTCCCTAACGGAAATCTTAGTCCAGAATTTTCTTGCCCTTAGTGTAGGACTGGCTGGTACTTGAGGCTATCATAAGTTCCCCCTAACGGGGGAACTTATGTTTAGAGCAGTTAGTTCTGTTATGAATATGCAGAACATCGCGAATTCCAAGATGTATTAAGTGTTCTAGATGCAATCGCTGTTCTTTGGAATAGTGAGCCAATATGGTGTTATTTGAGGAAGAATATTCTTCTCCCGTAACTGTATAGGTATTAGGAATTCTGCTCAAGACATAAGCCATTAATTCTTGGCGCAATCCAGAGGAAGAAAACGCTATTTGATAGGGATATTAAGGATAGGTTTGCAAAATTCTTTCAACTTCTTCTGTGACCATAGGGAAAGTAAGATTAATAAGTTTTTTACCCATTTTTGACTTCAATCTCCCGGTGAAACATTGGGTACTAGTCCTTGTTAACTGCTCGTTGTTAATGATTAAGTGGGTATTAACTCGATGACAACTAACTCCGGGCGGCATAAAAACCTCATCCTGGGCGCAAATTCCCGCTCCATTCCTATTCCCCTCGATACTAATAGGGTACGGTTGCGACCAAGATCCGTTACCCCAGCTGCCCACTTTCTCGGCACATCTGAGGGAATGAATAACGGTCCAATGAAAGGAAGCCGCACTTGACCGCCATGGGTATGGCCTGCTATTAACAGATCGGCATGCACCTTTCCCAGTGCAAAGTCTGGTGCATGGCCGAGGACGATGTGGTAATGATCACATCCAGAAACCTCTAAATTGGCATCGAAGGAATCCTCTAGACTCAGACTGGTGAGGCACAATCCAGGCAGTTTTAAGGTTTCGGTTTCAGGAAATACCTTTATTGGCAACCGGGCAAACATTTCTGACCAGTTGGGTTCGTCGAAGTTGCCTCTAACCGCATAGGTGCCACCCCTAGCATTGAAGTTGATTTCCTTGAGGAAAGCCTGGAGTTGTTTAATGAGAACTTCTTCGCGATCGCGATTTGCTGCTTGGAAATAATCACCTGCTAGCAGAATCATATCAGCATCCTGTTCCATCACCTTGCGGAGAGACTGGCGTTCGTATTCTCCCCATACGTCAGTCTGCAAGTCAGCAACGACAACAATTTTCAAGGGAGTTGTCAGCTTTGGGACAGACAGCTGAACCTTCGATACCTCTAACCAATAGGGTTCAATCAGAAACGCATCAATTGCGATCGCTCCCAAAACAACAGCGAGTACCGCCGAAACTATAGCCATCTTACGCTTCATTGGGTGCAGGAGGATTGCAAAACCGACAAGGAGGATAACCCCGTGCAAGAATAACCCATAGGCTAGTAGCCGAACAACACCAAACGAGTCTTCTCCCAGCGTTACAGCCGCAACCAGTCCAACCAACGCTAACAACCCGAAGTTAGCGATCGCAATCCACCTTGGCAACTTGCGGCTAACCAAAAACAATACCCCAATGTCACCAGCTATCATTATCAGGTTATATAGAAGGGTTGATGGTTCTGAAAGCAGATTGTTCATATTCGGCTACTGAGGAATTCCACCGAATCTTAACCTAGCTACTTGCTCAAGTGAGAGCAGGGGGAGCAGGGGGAGTGATTTGTAGCAGACGTTTAGCGAATTGATAGGAGTGAGCCGTTTCACAACTATTCAACGCCCAGCCATTTCACGATCGCCTCTGGCATCTGAATTTTGCTTCTACTGGTTGGATCGATACAAACATGCCGAGTCCTTGCCTTTGCCAATTCCTGTTCGGGTGAAGAGACGGTAACAATTTGGTAAGCAATTTCAAACCTATGTTTGTCCAGTTGTTGAGGTGTTAACTGAATCAGTAGCTTGTCGCCGCAAAACATGGGGCGAAAGAAATCGACACTGGCATGCACAATCGGAATTGCAACAGCAGAATTACTAAAAAATGATTTGAGATTGATGCCCGATGCCACTAGAGACGCTTCATAGGCTTCATGGCACATCCCTAAAACATTGGCAAAGTAGACAACCCCAGCTGCATCCGTATCTTGAAAGCGAACAGTCCGTTCATAGGCGAATGGCATAGAAAGTAATTCAAAATTCAAAATTCAAAATACCCTAACCCGTAGTAAACTGATATGCATTGAAATTCCATAATCCCCTCCCCTGCTCCCCCTGCTCAACTGAGAGCGACTCCGTTTAGACTCCGTCCGGCAAGGTTAGCAACAACCATCACTAATTGGGTTGTATCGACGGGCTTGGACATGTGCATTTGGAAGCCAGAGGCGATCGCTTGTTGGCAATCTTCCTCTCTCGCATATCCTGTTAAGGCAACGGCGGGAAGTTGCCTTCCTTGTTGTGCCTCACGGTCTCTTACCTTACGGATCAGCGTACAGCCATCCTCAAGCGGCAGTCCAATATCACTAACTAAGACATCCAGCTGCATCTGTTCCAGAACGTTAAGTGCTTCCGGCACTGAGGACACTGCGATCACTTTGGCTCCAGACCCTTCGATCGCACTGGTGAGGACTTCTCGCACGTCCGCTTCATCATCGACGACCAAGATCTGCAATCCGGCGAGAATGCTTGATACGTTAATTGATGAGGTCACGGAACCATTCCGCTGTTCTGGCGTTAATTCCAGTTCTTCGGTTTTTAGGAAGCTCTGGTCTGATTCCAGCGTGTTACAGAGTTGCTCAGCACGCTTGTGCAGGGGCAGTTTTACGGTAAATATTGCTCCCTTCCCCTCTCCCTCACTCTCTGCCTGGATGGTTCCGCCATGCAGTTCGACCAAGTGGCGGACGATCGATAATCCAAGTCCCAGTCCACCGTGTGTCCGAGTTGTTGTGCTGTCGGCTTGACGGAAGCGATCAAAAACATGGGGGAGAAACTCTTTGCTAATCCCGATGCCCGTGTCACTGACCCGAATTTGAGCGTAGGAGTCAGTATACTCCAACCATAAACTCACCTTTCCTCCGGTGGGGGTGAACTTGAGTGCGTTGGAGATTAAATTCCAGGCAATTTGTTGCAAGCGGTCTGGATCACCATTGATCGTAAAGGCTCGGTGCTGTTTGTCTGTTAAATTCTCATTAGAAGAAGCCTCCCCTTTCACCTCTCTAGAAGCAGGAAAGTTCACTATAGTTTCCAATTGAAGTCCTTTGGCATCGGCGGCAGGACGAACAGAATCCATCACCGTTTCCATCAAGGGAACCAAATCAACCGAGCATAGATTTAGGCGCAGCTTGCCTCGAATCAGGCGCGAAACATCTAGGATATCCTCAATCAGTTGTGCTTGGGACTTAGCGTTGCGCTCGATTGTTTCGAGGGCACGAGCCATTGTATCTGGAGCGAAGTCCCGAGTGCGGAGCAGTTGCGCCCAACCAAGGATGGAGTTCAGAGGTGTGCGGAGTTCGTGGGAGAGTGTGGCGAGGAATTCATCTTTCATCCGGTTTGTTGCTTCCGCTTGTTGTCGCGCCGCTTGTTCCCGAATCACTTGAGCGCGTGCTTCCTCAGCTTCTTTGCGCTCTGTGATATCTTCTATCGTTCCGACATGACCAATGAGTTTACCTTGAGCGGAGAACATCGGGGAAGTCCGTACTTGAACATAGCGCACAAGTCCATCGGAAGTGTGGAAGCGAAACTCGTTGGAGTATTCGCAGTTGGTTAACGTCCAAGCCAACCAATCCTTCAAGACTCGATCGCGATCATCTTGATGAACGTACCGCAACCAACCGTCTCCTAAACTCTCTTCAAACGTGAGGCCGCAGATTCCTTGACAGCGAGGATTAGTGTAAGTACAGCGTCCTTCCACATCTGTGAGGAAAATCCCGACGGGCGAACAGGCACTCAACGAGCGAAACCGCTCTTCACTCTCCCGGAGTTCAGCGTTGACGGCTGCCAGTTGAGTGGCTTGTCGCTTGACTTCTGCCGTCTTTTTGAACAGTTCCACAAAAACTGAAACCTTGGAGAGCAAAATTTCCGGCTCAATGGGTTTGAACAGGTAATCCACCGCGCCCAAGGAATACCCCTTAAACATCAGCTTCTCGCTTTTGCTAAAGGCAGTTAGGAAAATAATCGGCGTAAAACGCGATCGCTCCCGGTTACGGATCAGCGTTGCGGTTTCAAATCCATCCATCTCTGGCATGTGGACATCGAGGAGAATCACCGCAAAATCCTGTTGAAGAAGACACCTCAACGCCTCCGCTCCAGAATTTGCCCTCACCAGATTCTGACCGAGGCTGCCCAGGATTGCTTCTAGCGCCAGCAGGTTTTCTGGATGGTCATCTACGAGGAGGACGTTAACTTTCTCTTCGGGCTGCATGGTTTCACCTCGGCGCGGGCTGACAAAGATAGACTAAAAAGGGCGCAATGCCCTCAATGGGCAAAATCTTGGCTGACGTCACAGCGGCGATTGCTGCTTCGGGCATGACCCGGCATTCAGCTGTTTTGGGGTTCTGCACCACAGCTAATCCTCCGCTTTCTTTAATTTTTACTAATCCTTTCGCACCATCATGACTCGCT
>JAIUYC010000444.1 GCA_020216575.1 Coleofasciculus sp. S288
AAAGGAGACGTTCGGACATGGCAGTTTGAGCAGGAGAAATCCTTACAACAGCAATTGGCAGCTTACAATCGAGAGACGCAACTTAGTATCGCAACCTATCAACGGGAAACCGCACTCCAGTTACCTGAAAGTCATAAAATTCTGGAAAACTGGCCGTTGAGGTTATTTCCTTCGCAACTGTTAGGCTCTCATCCCATCGCTCGACCTATCCCGTTGCGAATTTTCCTCTCACCACTTCAAATGCAGTTGGCGCGACGGGATGAGGGGGTTCAAGCGATGCCCGAAATTGAGCAGCGTTTAGCTCAAAGCATCGGAGAATTTTTAAGCCAATACTATCCCCTGAACAGTCAAGACAGACCCACAGAATTTTTAGCCGGGGCTTGGGAGAATCAGGATTTTCATCGGGAAGCCAGTATTAAGGTTCTATTTGAACTGCTCAAATCCGAGCCTACTTTGATTCTAGAATCAGAACTGATTGGTGAATCTGTTAATTTACGCATTGCCTATTGGGGACTGGGTCAGAAAACCTATTGCTATCAAACGATTATTTCCGGGCTGAATTACCGAGAAATTCTTGATGCGTCGGCAAAAAGCCGCGCCCTCAAGTGGAAAGAAACGGCAAATCGACTTTTAGCTTGTGGTGAAAGTCTAGAAGAAGTTAAAAAACTGGGCGGCGACAATGTCTTCAATCTGGAGATGTTGGAAAAGGAAGAAAAATGGAAGCGTTACGGCATTGATACGAGTGAGTTGGCTCTTGACTATAGAGTTAGCAATAAAGATATTGAAGCCCTTGCTCAGCTGTTAATAACCTGTCATTGTCTGGTGGCTGGCTGGATAGCCGATGCTCACCACGTCGTTCATTACGATGTACCGCCCTTATTGCCAGAGCTATTACCGAGTTTGCTCGAAGAGACGTCTGACCCGCAACTGGTGCAAGCCCTAATGCGATCGACCATTGCGGGTTATAAAGACATATTTAATGCTCTAGAAATTGAACGACCGTTATGGGTTCCCGAACTGGCGTTGAAATTAGCAAAAAGCTTGGCATGTTTGCCCGATCAATCATGGGCGAAAGAGCAGGTGAATTACTCGCTCAGAGCTTGGCTAAAACAGCATCAAGCCACCCAAGTAGACGACTCTAATTGTTTAGAAACAATACAGTCAGCTCTGACAATAGAAGACCAGAACTATCTAGAAAACCTCAGAGACTGCTTGACCCTCCTCAAAGATGATAGGGGGATCGCTCAGGTGAATGGTTTGTTGGGTGAAATTGAAGGTTTAAAAAGCCAATCCCAACTGGAAAGCCTTTCTCTAGTTCCAGAGCAGTCGAATATTGTTCAGGTTTCTAGTAGCCTGAATGGAAGCCAACACTTAAGAAGTAAACCCTTACTGGAACGAGTTTCTTTGATTCATACCCTAACTGGGCATTCAGGAAAAGCGGCTTCGATCGCAGTTAGCTTCGATGGGCGGACAATCGCTAGTGGCGCTGATGATAACACGATTAAGCTCTGGCAATTGGGAACGGGCGAACTTATCCATACGCTCACTGGAGACTCGGGCCGGGTTCTCACCATTGCCCTCAGCCCGGATGGACAGACGCTTGCGAGTAGTCATAAAACGAGCGATCGCAGTTGCATCCAAATTTGGCATCTGGGAACGGGCGAACTCGTGCGCACTCTGACAGGACATCATAAATGGATTTATTGTCTCGCCTTCAGCCCTGATGGAAAGACTCTCATCAGTGGCGGTCATAAAATCAAAATTTGGGATCTAAACACGGGAGAACAGCTACGTACCCTTGCTGGGCATAAAAAATGGGTCTATTCCCTCGCTATTAGTCCCAATGGGCAAACTCTGGCAACTAGTGGTGGGGACAAAACCATTAAGATTTGGCACCTGCACACTGGGGAACTGCTGCGCACCCTCACCGAACACTCAGATTGGGTAAGAACAGTTGCCATTAGTCCGGACGGAAAAATTATCGTCAGTGGGAGCGATGACAACACCATTAAGCTGTGGCATGTGGAGAGTGGCAAACGAATCCGTACCTTGACTGGACATTCCGATTGGGTATTGTCCCTGGCAATCAGCCCCAATGGGCAAACCCTGATTAGTGGCAGCCGGGACAATACAATCAAGTTATGGGATCTAGAGAGTGGGAAACTGCTCCGTACCCTAACCGGACATAAAAAGTGGGTGTATTCCCTGGCGATTAGTCCAGATGGGCAAACGCTGGCTAGTGGCAGTGAGGATAAGACGATTATGATTTGGCAGGCAAGGTGACATACTCCTAGGTATGCATAATGACTAAGAATTTTAGATTTTGGATTTTGGATTTTATGCGTGATTAACGTCTTCTCCTGGCTTCATCACTTCGAGCGAGGTCGCGACGAATATCCTCGAAGCTCCAACCATCTGCGAGGCGATTGGTATAGGTTCGGAGTCCGCTTGGATCGGCATCACGACCTAGCACTTCGCGATAGAGTTGGTTGATTCTCTCTCGCGCTTCTTGAGAGCGAGCAAACTCTCGACGGTCTTCGCGCCCTCTGTTAGTCCTGCCCTGCCTAGGATTACCGTCCCGGTTTCTAGCTTCCTGACTTCGTTCAAGGTCGCGACGAATATCGCGCAAGCTCCAACTGCTTGCGAGGCGGTCTGTATAGGTACGGAGTCCTCTCGAATCCACATTGCGACCCAGGACTTCCCGATAGAGTTGGTTAATCCTCTCTCGCGCTTCTGAACTATAAGCAATTTCTTGACGGATATCGCGAAGTGACCGACCTCGTTCTAAAGCTCTAGCATAGGTTCTGAGTCCGTCCCAGTCCGCGTTACGACCTAGCACCTCTCGATAAATCTGGTTGATGTCGTCGTAGAAATCATCGCGGCGGCGCTCATCGCGATTATCATAGCGATCGCGTCTCTCGTAGCGATCGCGCCGTACATCTCGGTCATCAGAGCAATACATCACACCCCTATCCCACCAGCAGCGACTTTGGGCTTGGGCAGGCGCGATAACTCCCTGAATCGCTAAGAGTGCAGTAATTGCTAAAACACTTAATTTCATAGTTCCTACCTTAAGATTCACGTTTTGAACTATCTCTAGCTTGCATGATATTGCTTCTACTTGGGAGCTTTTGCGTTCTGATTCCCCTAATAGTCTCCCTAGAAAAAACTTAACCTAAGATTCTAAAGGTTGTCCCGGCAATTTGACGTAATATCAATTCTCTAAAATGCTGCTACATATTAATCTCCGCGTCAGGAGCGTCCGGAGTGTCAACCCTCTGTAGCAAACATTTAGGTAATCGATAGAATCCCTGGCGTGAACGCATGAGGACTCTAACCTTCACTGGCTAGATTTTCTCTTTCGGTAAAACAAAATTGAGCAAAGAGGAATGCGATCGCCTCTATCCAATTTTCTCCCCTGATCCGGATTTTTCCAGCAAACTTAGGTTGAAGAGAATAGTCCTTGACCTAAAGACAGCTCCATGCAACACCTGAAGCTAGCAATCCCTCTAACTGCTTCTGTTCTATTCCTTGGCTGTACCATTCAACTCCCCTCAATTCCAAAACTTCCACAAATTCAATCCTCACCCACTCGATCAGAAGCTCCTACCCCAGACACCCCAGACATCACTGTTCTCAAAGAGGCTGTAAAGGAGCTGGACATCCTGGAAGACAAAATTGAAAATGGCATTAACTATAAAGCCTACTCAGACATTATTTCTACGTCACAGCCTGCTATCGAAAAGGCTAGCGGTGAATCCAAGGCAGTCGCTGCTGTCAAGTCAGCCTTTGAAGGACACAAATTAGCTTCACAGTTGTGGCAGTGCGATGGACTTGAAGGTTACAAGGAACTGCACCAATGCCGAGGCAAGGCGCTTGCAGGCATATTTGCCAAATATCCAGACATTAAAGTACAGGCAAAAGCATCGGTTCAAGGGGAAGATTTCTCTACGATTAGCACTAGATTGGACAAAGAAGAAATTCTACAGGCAATCTGGGAAAAGATAAGCGTTGAGGCTAAAGTGGCGCGTCAGGCGATTTCTCTAAATACTGCTCAAAAAGAAGCTCAACCCTGAATATACAACGGGCAAGCAACTCTTCGGAAGTACATTTCGACCCCCCTAATATCAATTTGCTTTAAGGCAAGCTACAGATGAAGGGCAGGGGAGGCAGGGGAGGCAAGGGGTGCAGGGGGAGTGATTTGTAGCAGACATTTAGCGGATTGATATAACCTTCCTTATCAAGGGGGGAACTGTATCACACCAACTTGCAAAGTGCTGTAACTCAATCTTGCTGATGAGCAAATTTATAAGCACCTGCGAAAGAAAGCGCGATCGCAAAAACCAGCAAAATCGGGATAGAATACCAGGGAAACTCTGAGAGCGGCAAATAAGCCGCAGCCCGAAGCCCAATACTGGTATACGTTAAAGGCAACAGATACACAATTCCTTTGAGCACTGGGGGTAGCGTTGCTGGGTCAAAAAACGTCGCGCCCAAAAACGACATTGGAACAATTAAGAAATTATTGTACAGACCCACAGCTTCCAGGGACTGCACACTCAACCCGACAATCACCCCCAAACCGGAAAACACAGCACAGTTGAGTACCAGCAACAGCAAAAATAAGGGGTTCAAGAAACTCCACACCTTGCCCGTAAACAGAATCGCGACTAAAATTACAGAGCCTGAAGTCATCATCCCCCGCACAACCCCAGCCAACATTCTGCCTAAAAATAATGCCAAGGGATGCACAGGGACGAGTAGCGTCTCCTCAAACGTCTTGGTGAAAATGCGATCACCACAAATTGAAAACGTTGTCCCCCCAAAGCTAATCGTCATCGAAGACAGCGCCACCATCCCCGGCAGAATAAACTGCAAATAGTTATCACCCGCAGCAGGTTTGACAGCCGCGTCCAAGGCACTCCCCAGTCCCAAACCAAACCCGATAATGTAAATCAGTG
>JAIUYC010000445.1 GCA_020216575.1 Coleofasciculus sp. S288
TGTGTCGCTTACGCCTTTACACAGGAGTTTCCTCAACGAAGCTGGACGGTAACAAACTTTGCTCACTACCTCAGTATTAATCCCCCCACCTGGGAAGTTGTCCTTAAGCCAGTTACTGCTTGGAGTTGCTGCCATGGGGTTAACCGTTGGCAAGATGACTGTGGCTGCGGGGGCGGCGGACTGTGGCATCAGAAATGGCGGCGTCCCTTGCGAGACACCCTGAATTGGTTGCGGGATAAGTTGGTTCGGGTTTACGAAGACGTCGGTTCCCAGTTTTTCCGCGATCCCTGGGCAGCGAGAGATGAGTATATTCAGGTGATTCGCGATCGCTCCCCGGAAAATGTGGAGAATTTTCTAGAGCGTCACCGGACTCACAAACTCTCACCCGCTGAACAAATTGATGCCCTGCGCCTGTTGGAAATGCAGCGTCACGGGCTGCTGATGTACACCAGTTGCGGTTGGTTCTTTGAGGAAATCTCCCGTCCCGAAGGCGTCCAGATTCTGCGTTACGCGGCTCGGGCGATCGAGCTTGCAGGTGATGTTGCCGGAGTGCAACTGGAAAGAGGCTTTCTCAAACGCCTTGCCCTTGCTCCTAGCAATGTTGACTTCTTTAAAACAGGTTTGGAGGTTTATCGGAAACTTGTGGTGTCGGCGCAAATAGGCTTTAAGCAAGTCGCCGCACACTACACAATCAGCTCTCTATTTACCAGCTACGCTCAACACCAACAGGTTTACTGCTACGATGCGCATCGGCTAGACTACCAACTTCAGCGGATGGGATCGCTAACGCTTGCAGTAGGGCAGTTGCGGCTGATCTCAGAGATTACCTGGGAAAGTGAGCATCTGGTGTTTGCCGTGTTGCATCTGGGAGGCTGGGACTTTCACTGCTGCATTCAACCCTTTGCAGGGCGTCGGGCTTACAGCAAACTCAAGGACAAACTCTTTAGCGCCCTTGAACAAGCGAGTGCAGCTCAGGTGATCCTGGCAATGACACAGCTATTTTGCAATGGCTCCTTTAGCTTGCAAGACTTGTTTGCTGAGGAACGACACCGGATTATGGGGCTGTTAAGTCAGGAAACTTTGACGCGCTTAGATCAGCTATACACTCAGGTTTATCGAGACAACTACGGCGTGATCATGGCATTCCATCGAGATGAGTTGCCCGTGCCGCAGGAGTTACAGGTAGCCGCAGAGATTTCGCTATCGAATCGCTGCTTGATCACGATTAAGGCACTGGAGCAGGAGATTAGCGATCGCCAACAGCTCTTGATTTATTTAGCAGAATTGGAAGCGATCGCAACAGAAGCTAACCACTTGCGTTGCCACCTGAATATCCCGAACGCCAAGCCAACTCTAGAGCGATTAATTTTGCGATCGCTCTGGCAACTCCTGCACGACGCTAACCCAGAAACCGTCAAGGGCGATATCCAGTGCATCGAGCGCCTAATTGATGTCGGAAACCAACTTCATCTAGGTTTATCCCTCTCTCACTGCCAGGAACTCTACTTGAGCTGTCTTCACAGCCGCATTGCACCCCAATGCCAACTGGCACTTCAAGCCAGACTGATTGCTCAAGAGAACAACGGAAATGGCGTGATTGAGCTACCTTCAACACTGGATTGGGACATCACTCAACTGCGTCAGTTGCTCTACCTTGGGGAAAAACTAGCTGTAGATGTCAATCCCTGGTTGAGTCAGTTGTCATAGGTTAGTTGCCCTGAAAGGGAACTGGAGATTCAGAAGGATATTTGTAGGGAGCGCTTTGCGCTTCCCTACATTTTTTTAGTTATGGAGAGAAAGCCGCATTGAGTAATGAAGTCAAATACTCTACCGCTCTGGAGAATGTCGATTGGCAACAGATGAAATCGACATTAGCCGCCGATTGCTTCGACAATGGACGAACCCCAAGACAACTTCGAGAATCCTTTGAAAATAGCTATGCTACTGCCATTGCCTACGCCGATGAGCGCATCATCGGTACTGCCAGGGTACTCTCTGATGGTGTTTGCAACGCTTACATTGTCGATGTCTGGACACTGACTACATACCGTAGACGTGGAATCGCTAGCACCATGATAAAGATGCTCTTTGCCAAGCTTGAAGGAGAGCATGTTTACTTGTTCACAGATGATGCTATCGAATTTTACGAACAACTCGGCTTTAAACCTCAGCCGATTGGGCTTGGAAAGGTGGTGGGCCAATGGCTACAAGGAGAGTCCTCACATGGCGTCAGGTAGCTTTGTCTTTACATCTCCAACAGTCAAATAAGGCATATTAAAGCCATTATTTTAATAATTCTTTTCCTTGGCGGTAAATTATGTCTCTGAGCATCACTGAGTATTAACAGCAGCTCGGGTAGCTTTGGTCTGACGATGCCACTGGGCAAACCTCAAGGCAGCAACTCCCAAGGTAACGAGGAGCATTCCTAAGATTTGCTGTATCTGCAAGGTGCTTTGAATGAGGACAAATGCCAAGAGAGCGGTTAACGCGGGTATAGCTGCTCCCAGAATTGACGCTCTAACAGGACTAATTATCTTAATACTGAAGGTGTCGAGGAGACGGCTCGCAAGGGTGGTACCTCCTAAAACCAGACTGCTGATCACAAGACTAGGCCAGAAGCTGGGATCGAGGTCAAAACGCCAGGATTCGGGTAAGGGAAGTACGGCTAAACTTAAACTGGAAAAGACAAGGATGCTGACAAAGTTAATCCAGCTCAACGAGATGCCGTGTAGCTTTTTCCCATAGGTTTGCAACAGGATGAGGTGAACAGCGAAGGCAATCGCAGAGCCAATGGCGGCGTTGACGCCGATGCGAGAAAAATCACCGACTCTACTATCAGGAAGGGTAACCAAGACAAACCCTGCCAAAACGCTGAAAATTAAGAGGCAGCGCCCTAAGTTGAAGCGATCGCCAAACAGCCCCCATGCCACTAAGGTAGTAATGATGGGATAGACAAAGAAAATCGTGAGAGCAATTCCGGGTGAAAGTGAACTTAAAGCGAGATAAATGAGCGCCTCAGACACAAACCGCAAGCAGCCACCGCTCCCAACGAGGAGAAATAAGCGCCAGTCTTGCGATTGAGCAAACTGCCTGATGTCTCGCCACAGCCCTGGATGGAGGCGAGTTGCTAAAACACTCATCAGTGGTACGACAATCAGCATTCGCATCCATAGAACGAGTACCGCATTTCCCACACTCGAGGATAAAAATCCGCCAACGGGTTGGGATAGCCCGAAGAGGGAGGACTTGTTGAAAATGACGGCGATGGTGACGTATTCCAGCGACAGCGCCAGCAAGGAAAGCCCAAATAGCAAAAACCCAAGCGGTAGCTTCGAGGCGGATTGAGACTGAGGGGGTGAAATCGGTTGTGCCTTCTCTTCCTCTCCCTGTGTGTGCTGTTCCAGATTGAGCGGCATTGGTATAGGTGGCTGAGACGGGGAAGGAGTGATAGAAGTATGGAGATCGCTCTCCGGATACTCGTGTCCGTTGTGCTGGGGTAAGGAAGGAGGAGTTGGGGCTACCGGGGGCGGAAGTGGAAAGCTCTCGACTTCAGAGGTTTCGACTTGAATTTCTGCTCTCAGCCGACTGACAAGTGCTTCTAAAATCGCCTCTCCTTGTTGCTCTAGATTGTACATCTGAGCCAGTTGTTGAGAGAGGGAACTCTGATAGCTGCTGAGATCCCGTTGCAAGGTTCTAAAGGTTGTTCTCAGAGTGGTATCTAACGAGGCAAGCAATCGGTAAGCATTCTCGTTGTAGTCATTTGCTGCTGGATTTAGTGATTCCTTTGGCGATCGCGTGGCGCCTTGTGTCGTGTTTTGCCCTCCCTGTTCATTCGAGGAAAGGGCTGCGTCTTGGCGATCGAGCCGCTGGGTTAGTTGCTCAATCAGATGGTTCGCCAAAGCCGGGGCAAGTTTCTGAATTAGTTGTTGCTGTTGAACGATTTGCTGCTGGCGCTGGGCTTTCAACGTTTCGATGTCCTCAATCAACTGGGATTTTTCCCTTTGGAGCCGCTCAACGTCTTGATACAACTGATCGACGAGATTGTGCTGTAGGTTCTCAATTTCCCGAGCAATTGACTTCAAACGTGCTTCTGCTGCCTGTGACTCATCGATTCCAGAGTTTTCCGGTTGCTTGTCCAGTTGCCCCATTTGACTTTAACCTCTGACCTCTGTTTTCTGTTTGCAGAACCCAATCTCCTCAAGACCACTGTAGCCAATTAGAACTCTCAAGAAACACATTTACATCCTGGGTAAGGGGGGTTTTGTTTAGATGTTATCGGTTATACCCGAATTTGTTGGCTAAGCCCTCCCTACAAGCCCCTTACCTGTGTTTCTTCTATCCGTAACAGACGCGATTGTATTAAATTTTTAAGTCCGGACAAAGCCAAAAAGGTAGGTTAAGGATGTTTATCTCTATAGAAGAGAGTCTTGGCTGTCGAAGATGGAAAGTAAAACTATCCCTGAGAGTGCTTTGATAGCGAGCTTTTTTGGGTATGCAGTTGCAGGTTTTTTTCTAGCCCCTACTCCACTAGTAGGTGTGATTTTTGCTGTGGCTTTTGCTGCAACTGGGGCTTGGATTGGTGCTTGGGCTAAAGCCGTAGCTTGGGCTGGGGCTAGGGCTATAGTGAGAGCGATCGCATGGGCAAGTGTTGGTGTTTTGGCTGTAGTTGTGGCAGGTTTTGGGGCTTGGGTTGGAGCTCAGACTAGGATGACGCTTGAGACAGGAGATGGGGCTTGGGTGGAACTTGGAGCTTGGATTGAGCTGGTGTCTGGGATTATCTCTTGGTGGGTGCTTGGAGCCATCGCTCGATTTGTGTTTGGAGCTGTAGCGTGGCGTGTGGCTTTTGCTTTTTCTAGAGGACGATTTAGAAATGTGGCTATGGTTGTGATTTGGGCTATAGCTGGGGCTGTAATTTGGTTTGTCTTTGGGGCTGTAGCGTGGCGTGTGGCTGGAGCTGT
>JAIUYC010000446.1 GCA_020216575.1 Coleofasciculus sp. S288
GCCCGATTGGTGAGCCGGTCGAACCACTGCCTTCTGCAATACCTCAAAAAATCAGATTTGTAGGAGCAGAATCAAGTTGGGTAATGTACCACCCTTCTGGATGATCCTCCGTTAGTGGCAATTGCTCAACTCGGATGCGATCGATTGAGGTTCCTTCACTACCTACAGAACTCGCCAGTTGGTATTCAACCTCAAACTCCCACCCCTCTGCGTCCTGCTCTTGGCGAATAATCTTGTAGCTTTCCACCCAAGGGCTAGATGCACCCGTCACCCAGTTCGCTGCGACATAATCCGCCTCTCGTTTGCTTCGGAGTTCTGGAGAGAAAACAGCAAATTGCAAAGCGCCGTTACGAGTTTTCACACCCCTTGCCCAGGTAAGCACCGCTTCTTCGGCAGTTTGAGGGGCGAGGGCAGACTCCAGCATCCGGATTCGTCGCTGTTCCAACTGCGTCTGACTGGGCTGAGAAGTCGTTGGTGCAACTAAGGGAGCTGCAATCAGTATTACCAGCAAAAGGCTAGACCAAATCGATATTCTAGTGAGTCGCTGCCATTCTCTAACCATATCTCTTAAGAATTCCCTTCTATACCCGTAGGATTAGGAGGGGAGTACGTCAATGCCCCACTCCTGAAGTGTAACTTGCAACTGCTAGGCCTAAGGTCTGAAGTCCTTGTCCTTAACGACCTTTGCTGAAACTGATTGTTCCTACTTTTCCCAAGTCGAGAGAATAGCGGGTATGCTATACTAGACGAGCTAGCTGACGAAGAAGACGCTAGTCATAAGGGCACGTAGCTCAGTGGATAGAGCATCAGATTCCGGTTCTGAGGGTCGGGGGTTCAAATCCCTCCGTGCTCGTTACTGTACAGTGACTAATTATTGGTCAAGCGACAACATTCTGTCAATTTCAACAAACTGGTTAGTTCTAGCCATAACTGGATTTAGTATCACTCGTTAGAGTAAATAGACTAAAGACTCCTAAGAATCCTCGTTGTTCAATTCGCGAGGAGTGTCAAACAGATTTCTCTCCGACAGACTGCTAGGGTGTGGGAAACTCGGGAGCTGAACTATCTACTTGTGTCGGCGAAATATTGGGAGATAAATCACAAGCCAAGTCCTTGTCAACCTGGAAATAACTCCCTCCGGACTCGCTATTGTTCACACCGATACAACGCCGAGTGTTGACTCTAGGGTGTTCTGAGGTTCCCATCGCAATAAACACCAGGCTGGGAAATTCGACTTCTCCTTTTGGTAAGAAGGTAATTTTGTTATTAGACGGGCCGGGGATGGTAAATACGAGTTGCTCAGGTGGAATGCTACTAGATAGGTTGCGCCAGCTTTCCGGTTCGGGTGGAGAAGTGCCGTTGGATGCGATTCCCTGAGAATCGGTTTCGGCAGCAGGGGCGTAGCCTACCTGTAGCCCTTGAGGCGTTTTTTTAAAGTAGACGCTATAGCTTTGCCCTTCCGATATAGCTAGCCACTGCCCTTCTTTGAGCGATTGGCGGATTTGTTCGGCTAGGAGGTTGATTTTTGTCTGATCCACTAGATTCAGGAAGCTGGGGACAGCGATCGCAACCAGTATGCTGGAAATGGCGATCGCAATCAACAGTTCCAAGAGGGTAAACCCTTGGTTTGTGGACAAAGAGTAGCGATCGCGCCAAACTGACAACCGAACTCCGCGAAGTTTCATCACCGTTTCCCCACAGTCGTTAAGCTGTTACCCATTCAATTGGCACATAGCAACTAACAAAAATACTTAATCCTATTTAGTTTTACCATCTTCACCGAGTTGGTGGTGTGGAAGCCCCTCTAGGTGCAAGGAGGAGAGGAAACGCCACGCCACCGTTAGTAGTTAGTGGGAATTGAAACTACGAAAGCGTCGTGAGCAATTTATTGGCTGTTCCTACTAACAACTACCTACTAACGACTAACATGTTAGCGGAGCGACACGAAGTGCAATCCTCCGACTTATACCAAATCTGCTTCGATTGCCCCTTTTTTGAACATAGACGCGGAGCGGCTTGCCGCAGGCTACCACTCCAGGCACAGAGTTCACTCCAGGAAAGAACACGGAGGAAATTAAAAGATAAAAGAGGTTATAAATGCGGATTTGGTATTACTTGCCCAAGCGTTTCTGTGCTAGTTTCAACCAGTGTTTTTCATCCATGTGGGTGCGGGAGGCATGGCGGCGACAGGATTCCCAGTAGGCTAGAGCGTTGCTTGGTTTACCTTCAGCCTCCCATACCTGCGCCAACAAGCAGTAAGCTGAAGCCTTCTCCTTGTTGAGGTTAATCGCTTGTTGGAGGTAAGTTTTTGCCTGAGAGTAGCGCTTTTGACCCAGATAAGCCCACCCTAAGTTTTTTAATAAGGCGTATTTGATGATAGTGCTTTGTGTCAGTTTTACCCCTTCTTCTAGAAGAGGAATCGCTTTTGAATAGTTTCCTTCTAGAATATCCAAACGAGCAAGATTGCTGTAAGCTTCGGGAAGTTTCTCCTGTTTGGCTTTCTCGTAGGCAGCACGCGCCTGCTTCATATCTCCGAGGAGTTCGTAATTTCGCCCCAAGTGAAATTGAGCTTCTGGGTAGTTCGGTTTGAGGGTTAGTGCTCGTTGAAAGTCAACCTGTGCTAAGTAAAGCTCATTGGCAATTTGATGGGTAATGCCACGCTCATGATATGCGATCGCAATCTGCGATGTCCCCCAACGAAAGCCGATAAACCCTAACAATAACGTCACAGCAACGGATAGGGGATATACTATTTGTTTTTGTCGTTTCTTAGGGAAGATTTCCGTCTGTGAGCCGATGGTTTCTATCGTAGGGTCACATGGTTGAATGATTAACCCTTGCTCGATCGCCTCCAACCGTTGTTTGATAGCATGCGTATTGGGCGGACGCTTCCCCGGTAAGGGCGCCATTAGGTCGTCAATGAAATCAGCAAATGGCTCTGTAATCGCAGGCGCATGCGATCGCCACAGCAATTGTCCAGTATACACATCAACGCTTAGACTTAAGGGATGTTTGCCGGTTAGTAAATGTACCATTGTGCGCCCCAAGGCAAAAAAATCCGATTGCGGCAAGGATTTCCCCTCAATTTGCTCTGGAGGCGCATAACCGGGAGAACAAATTCCCGTTAACGCTTGCCCTGCACCTGCCTTAACCAGTAACGTTGGTGTGACTTCCCGAACTGCCCCAAAGTCAATCAGCACTAATTGGCCGTTTGGACGGCGCATAATGTTGGCAGGTTTAATATCGCGATGGAAACACTGCTGAGCTGGGTTATTGTGGAGTACGCTCAAGATATCAATGAGTTGATGTAACCATGCGATCGCTATTTTTTGGCTAATCGGTCGAGGAGGATTGCCCCGCGATTTTAACCAAGAATGCAAGTCACAGCCCTCGATAAACTCCATCACCAAACAATACAATGGCTCTATACTGTAGGCGGGTCGGAATTTAAAGCACTCCCCCTCAACTCTCGGAATTCCTGGGTTTTGGAGCTGACTTAGTACCTTTGCTTCCCGTTGAAATAATTTGACAGCTACGGGAATATTTTTCAATAAAACTTTCAAAACTTTCAGCCTTCCAGACTTCCCCCCAGTAGTCGCCAGCGCATCTTCTACCAGATACGTTTTCCCAAAACCACCTTCACCAAGTTGTTTCTTCACCCGATAGCGCTTTTGCAGCAAAAGTTGCGAATCACAGTGAACACAAACAGTAGATGATGCATTTGAAGGGTCAGCAGGATTGGGACAATTGGGATTAATACAATAGCTCATCAAATTGATCATGGGTCATGGGTCATGGGTCATTGGCTATTGGCGGTTAGGGAACTGACACCTGTCCTTACGGCTGTTCAGCTCCCCGACTTCTTGAAGAAGTCGGGGAGCTTGGCATTTGCGAACTATTTAGGATTGCTATAATTCAGAATAAATGACGAATGACTAATGATGATTTTAAACTAGAACGGAGGGTTTGGGAATTAAGCAAAGGAGTTGATTGAGTTGTTCTTCAAGGTGTTCGGATTCCGTATCTTGAAGAAAAGTTCGTAATTCGTTTTCCACCTTAAGCAGAATCCGGCGATAATTGAAGACTTTATCATCATCCTGACACCTCGATTGAAATTGGAGCAGTAATTGATTGTGAAGCAAACTCGTTTTTTCTATTTTTTGAGTGCGGCTTAACACTAAAGCTTCATTGCAGATTTGCTCGATCAGTCGCTCTGTGACATATTTCATCACTACCTGCTGAAGAGTGAAACCTTCTGAGGTGGATTCTAATAGAGAACGGCGTCTGAGAGATTCCCATGCTTGAGTTAATTTAGAAGTAGACGTCCAATTGCTCAAGAAGTCTCGCAATTGAAAAAATATAACAGGGTGACGTTCTAGGGCTAAGGCGTAGAGAAGTTGTTTTTCTATTGGGGATAACCGCCGAAATTGATGGGATAAAATTTCTGCAAAATCTCCCACAAACACACTGCTGCTCCTGAGAAATTCGTCAACATTACCAACAAAAACATCTTGAATCGTTGCTGCTACAATTTTTAACGCTAAGGGATTGCCCCGGTAGAGTTCAATGAGTTGTGAACTGTTTTTCTGCTTTGGTAATCCTTTATCGTTGAGGATAATTTGGGCAGAGGCTTTGTCTAGTCCCGTTAAGGAAAAGCAACGGACTGGGAGTAAGGGACCGGTTAAGGTAGCGACTTCTGGGGTTTTTTCTTGGCTGGTAACAAGCAAGCAACTGTTGTGGTTCTCTTCCCCCAACCGTTTGATGAATTCCTGATAAGCTTGGTGTTCTGGAGAATAGCGACCTGCTAGTTCTCCAGGTTGCAATACTGCTTCTAATCCATCGAATACTAACAGGCATCGGTGATGTTGTAACCTGTCTAAAAGTTGTGTGATGCCTTCTGAAATGCTGAGGATTGGTGATTGGGAAGAAGACACAGAGATATTCTCCTTTTCTC
>JAIUYC010000447.1 GCA_020216575.1 Coleofasciculus sp. S288
GGGTTGCGCACGACAATGTCACAGGATTTAGAACTGCGTCCCAGCAAGTAACGGTCTCCCAGAAGGGGATAAACCTCTGCTTTATCAGCATTAGCATCTTGCACCCAGAGTTCTGGTACTCTGGCATTAGGCTTAAGCGCTAGGGCGTTAAAGTTGACTTTGGCTTGGATGGTCTGGACTGCTTGAGTAATCTGACCAAGAAGTGTTTTCGGCGGTTGTTGGGGCTGGGGTGAACTCATTGTTTAGCGGTAAGCGATTGGCTTTGGCGCTCTTGAATCATTCTAATCGCAAGCCGAAGGGAGGCATAGTCGGTTGCAATTTATGATAGGCGGGTTTTTTCTAGGCAATGCGATCGCCTGCTCTCCCACCATTGTTCTTCATTATGGAATGCTAACAAAAGCGATCGCCTCACCGCCCTTGATAACTTTATTCCCGCTTAGCGTGAAATTCATACCCAGTTGCGGTCAAACAATAAAGATTAACGCAGGGAGGCAGGAATACGAATACACCCATAGTCTTGAGTAAGAATCTCCCTTCTTCTCTTCCTGGAACAACCCCATACAACTTGGTATCAGTACTAAACGTCACAAGTCAACTGTCAAAAAAGCAGTTGTAGTTAATCAACAATGAACAGTGACTCTAAGACAACCACTGAGAACCCCTTTACCAACTTCAAAGCCCGGAGCCTACTTCTCTGGGGTTTTTTGATACCCGTCGCCCTTGGCTTTGCCCTTGGACTAATTTCTGGCTTTAGCCGTTTCAACCCTACAGATCCAATTTTTGGTCTAATTATCGGCAGCCTGACATTTGTTTTGCTTGCCCTTTGGGCAATATACCGATTGCGCCGCTTGCACATCAACGTCAAACACCTCATCGGTTCTCTGCCAAATAACTATCCTTGGCTCCCAACTGTGGGTATTGTCATCGCCATTTTGCTATTCTCCCTAGGCTCTGGGCAGCTTTTTTACTCTGCGTTGTCATTCGCAGCTCCGGAGCTTGTCACCCTGCTGCTCGAGCAAAAAGTTTTTCTTTCCAGTTCGGAAACCGTTGTGCCGTTACTGTACAACTTACTGGTAATCATTAGTTTCCTCGTCGTGGCTCCCGTGACTGAAGAACTGCTCTTCCGGGGAATCCTCCTGCACAGATGGACAGCGAAATGGGGAATTGCGCCAGCGCTGTTCAGTTCTTCTCTTTTATTTGGAATACTTCATGCGAATATTATTGGTCTATTCGTTTTTGGGTTAATGATGGCGCTGCTTTACCTTAAAACCCGCACCCTAATTGTGCCAATGGTTTGTCATGCTCTGAACAATCTTGTTGCTGTCGGACTGGGACTCATCTCAACAGGTTCTAGTCCGACTGAACCTGTCAATGCCCTAGAGCAAGTTCGCTCTAACTGGTGGGTGGGTATCGTGTATGTGGCTTTGTCAGCTCCTTGGCTGATTACTTTTATTTACAAAAATTGGCCTAAGCCCTCTTTGCCTCTACCCTACCTGTCGAATGCTGCGCAATAAATCGTTACAAGCAGGGGCTAGATCGGCTCTCAGGTTTTCTGAGTTTTTCAGGAAGGAAGGCACCCTGAGTCAGTTGAATCAGTCCTGATTAAATAACTAGCATTGCATTGACAAGATAAAGAAAAACTTGTCGAACTCTAATGGGGTTGCTTCGATCAAGATTATTAATAGCTCCAATCACATTGCAGTCAAATTGAAGTTATGAAGTTTCAGCTCAACTGGTCTAGCGACAGGGCATCTCGACCGTCTCACGGCAGAAAATGGGTTGGTTTGGGAGGTCAAATCAAGGTTGTTGGACGGAGCGCGTTGTGTACGCTCTTTGTTACTCTCTCCTTGGGATTTGCCGGACAAGCGTCAGCGGCTGAGCGCTTAACCTTGCGCCTAGGACCATTTGCGCAATCAGTTGCGATCGCAGATTTAGAAAATTTTGCCGAGACGGGCGAAGTCTCTACCACCCTCAAACCCTTCAGCACCGTGCTAACACCCCAAGTACGACAGTTGCTTAGCCGACGCCTGCAAATCGACCCCAACATGACGGAGAAGTTCATTGATGACCTTCTCCGTTCCTCTGATGGGGCAAGATTGCTCGAAAAAATTGGTTTAGCGCTCCCTGAGAGCAACGTCGAGCAATTACAGGCTGCACTGTTTTTAGCGGCACGGCAAGCCAATGGTCTATCTGTACTGAGTTTCTTACGAGCTTACCCAGAGGATGAGGTGGTGGTCGATGCATCTTCTGCGATCGCAATTGCCCTCCAGCTCAACACATCCTACTGGCAGAGTCAAGCCATTGGCCCCCTGCTTGAGGAAGAACTCACCGTCACCGATGGAGCCACATTTCGCCCCAGCTTTGACCCAGCTGAAACCGGGCGTCAGTACGTCCAGGAACAGACTCTAAGGCTGCGAGATCGAGAACGGAAGCGCACCATCCTCGTAGACTTCTACTGGGCTTACAATACCTCTGGTCCGCTGATTATTCTCTCCCACGGCTTTGGTTCTGACCGTAGATTTTTAACTTATCTAGCACACCATCTGGCTTCTCACGGTTTCACCGTCGCTTCTCTAGAGCATCCAGGCAGCAACTATAACTGGATCAACGGAATTGCCCTAGGTGGCAACCCCGGTACGCTGTTACCCGCGTCGGAATTTATTGACCGTCCCAAGGATGTCAGCTTTGTCCTAGACCAGTTAGAGAAAATTAATCAGGAATATGGTCGCCTGCGAGGCAAGCTAAATACTCGCCAAGTCAGCATAATCGGCCACTCTCTAGGAGGGTACACTGCCTTAGCTCTGGCAGGGGGAGAAGTAAACTTAGAAGAGGTGAAGCAGTTTTGTAAAAATCGCAGTCCCATCGGACGTTCACCAGCAGACTGGTTTCAGTGTGCTGCCGCCGACTTGCCCGAAGGTCGGGTAAATTTGCGAGATGAACGGATAGTCCAGGTAACCGCTCTCAATACCGTTACGGGACGTTTGTTTGGAAGTAAGGGATTGACGCAGGTGAGCGTTCCTACCTTAATTTTGACCGGAACAGACGATGCCATTACTCCCTCGCTAGACCATCAGCTACGAGCCTTTGCTCAGTTGAGCGGTCCCAAGTATCTCCTCTCCGCCATTGGTGGCACTCACTTAAGCGTGACGGATCGAGCCAATCTTAACGATGCTCTCGCTCGAAGCACTCTTGTTAAAGAGCGTATCGGTGATGAAGTCGAGCCACTGCGGCAGCTTATCCGAGGCGTCAGTTTAGCGTTCATCAAACAGCTAACACCAGAGGCAGAAATTTATCAACCCTTTTTGACCCCCGCTTACGCTCAGTCTCTCTCAACCTCAACCGTGTCTCTACGTCTGAGTACAGAATTACCACCCACGATGGCTACTTGGCTTCAGGTTTTATCGGTTGGCGAGCAGCGGATTGCTCTCAGCCTGCCTAAGGTATCCATAAGCGCAATTGCATCATACTTCTCAAGACCCGCTAAGGTAGTGTCACAGGTGAATTGCTGCACGACGGGAGAACTCGGTGAAGTCTTTACTGACCTTCTCTACCATCATCACCAACGCCTGTCGGGTCTTAGCTGAAGTTCAGGAATTGAGATCCTCCCCACCTTACTTCGTTGAAGGTGGGGATTCGTTGTATTACTTCTTGAAGCTTTGAGCTGAATTGCTAGAGTTTAGAGTTCCGGGATTGCAGTGCGATCGCACTTTACAGGCACGGGGTCATAACCACCAGGATGGAAGGGATGACAGCGCAATATCCGCCGCATTGCCAACCAGCTACCGCGCCAAGGTCCAAACCGTTCTATCGCCTGGATAGCGTAGCTCGAACAAGTTGGTTGGAAGCGGCAGGTTGGGGGAAATAGGGGAGAAATAAAGACTCGGTAGCCTCGAATTACCAAAATTAGAAAGGTTTTCATTTTCTGACCAAAATCTCGATAGAGTAGTTAATAGGGCTTCACAATTTGGTGTTATTAGGTCTTTGCTTGAATCCATACCCTGGTTAGAATCAATCCCAGATTTATGGCTCCACATCAGTGTTGTTGGACTGAGCCTGGGAGCTATCGTTCTATTAGCGGAAACGATCCATCGCCGCGTTCCCGCCAATTCAGAACTGTCACGCAAGATTGTTCACATCAGCACTGGCAATGTCATTTTGCTGGCTTGGTGGCTCCAATTTCCGACTTGGGTCGGCATCGCCGCTTCGATCCTTGCTAGTCTAATCACGCTTTTGTCCTACTACATCCCTATCTTGCCTGGTATCAACAGCGTCGGACGCAAAAGCATGGGTACGTTCTTTTATGCAGTCAGTGTCGGCGTCCTTACTGCCTGGTTTTGGCCTCTTAAACAATTCCAGTATGCCGCAATCGGTATTTTAGTGATGGCTTGGGGGGATGGATTCGCTGGACTAATTGGTCAAAAATTCGGTCAGCATCGTTACGAAGTCTGGGGAATGAAAAAAAGCTGGGAAGGCACGCTCACAATGGCGTTGATTAGCTATGTCGTCAGCAGTCTGATTCTTTTCAGCGTCCAGGGGAATATCTGGCAAACCTGGGTAGTGCCAGCAGCGATCGCATTTATTGCCACTGTCTTGGAAGCTTTCTCCAAACTCGGCATTGATAATCTTACAGTCCCTCTAGGCAGTGCGGCAGTGGGTTTTTTCTTCAATCAACTACTCTGCAACTAGGTGATAAGTGTTAGGTAGTAAGTTGATTTGCATTTAAATTGCATCATCCTCTCCTCCTGCTTCCCCTGCTTCCCCTGCCTCCCCTGCCTCCCCTGCTTCCCCTGCTTTCCCTGCCTCCTTAAAAAGCCAATCCAAATTTGATATGACCGCCAGGTTCTCATTTTGGACACATTATTTTTACTGCCTTCTCAGCAAAAATACGTAGAGCGAACGCTCAATATTAGGCAATTTGGCTGAAGTTTCGTTCGCGGCTAGGGCTTTAT
>JAIUYC010000448.1 GCA_020216575.1 Coleofasciculus sp. S288
GAAGCTTCCGAGTTTGAGGATATTGTGCTGAAAACAGGGGAAGATGGCACACTTGTCAAGTTGGGGGATGTGGGTCGGGCTGAACTGGGGGCAGAGAACTACAGTTCATTCCTGCGATATCGAGGGTTTGATGCAGTGGGTTTGGGGATTCGGCAAAGCCCTGGTAGCAATGCCTTGGATGTTGCCCGTGCTATCAAAACAGAGATGGTGGAACTGTCCAAGCGCTTCCCACCCGGACTGAAATATCAGATAGCGTTTGACACGACGAATTACGTGGAAACGTCTCTCAAAGAGGTGATTATCACTCTGTTTATCGCCGTCGCGCTGGTTATCTTGATTATTTTCGTATTCCTACAAGACTGGCGAACCACCCTGATTCCCTCGGTGACGATTCCGCTGGCTTTGATTGGGACGTTTGGTTTTGTTAAGGTTTTCGGGTTTTCGATTAATAGTTTGACCCTGTTTGGTCTGACGCTGGCAACGGGGATGGTGGTAGATGACGCAATTGTGGTGGTTGAGGATATTGCGACCTTTATCCAGAGGGGAGTGAACCCTAAGCAAGCGGCGTCTGAGGCAATGCACGAACTGTTTGGCGCAGTCATTGCCACATCGCTCGTGCTGATGGCAGTATTTGTCCCCGTCGCATTCTTTCCCGGAACAACAGGAGCGCTCTACAGACAATTTGCTTTAACGATTGCCTTTTCAATCGTGATTTCTACGTTCTTGGCTCTGACCTTAACTCCCTCCCTCTCAGGACTCCTGCTGCGTCAGGGTCAAAGACCCAGGGGGTGGTTGGGATGGATTTTCGATCGCTTTAACGGGTTTCTGGACTGGACGAGGAGCAGATATCAGCGATCGCTAAATTTCCTAGCTCACATTAAGTACATCGTTATTGGTCTATTTGTCGTCGCGTTGGTCGCGACAGCCTGGCTGTTTCGGACGGTTCCCTCAGCATTTCTCCCCGAAGAAGATCAGGGGTATTTCATTACAGTTGTCCAAGGACCAGAGGGGGTTTCGCTCAACTACACCAGTGATGTCATGACTAAGATCGAAGAAACCATCCTCAAAGAACCTGAAGTTGTCGGGACGTTTGCGGTGGGTGGCTTTGGTTTCAGCGGCAACAATCCTAACAGTGGTCTGATTTTTACAACCCTCAAGCCTTGGGATGAGCGAACTCGCCCCGACCAGTCAGCACAGGCAATTATTGGTAAGTTATTTGGGGCATTTGCCGCGATTACCGAAGCGAGAGTCTTTCCCGTTAATCCTCCTGCTATTGACGGCTTGGGCAGTTTCGGCGGTTTTAGTTTTCAACTGCAAGACCGAAGAGGAAGTGAGAGCTTAGACCCTCTCGTTCAAGGCTTGGGTCAAATTCTCCAGGAAGCAAACAAACCGGGTTCCGGATTGCAACAGGTATTCAGCACGTTTTCTGCCAACACGCCTCAGCTTTTAGTTGAAGTGGATCGAAACAAGGCTAAAGCACTGAATGTAGATATTGATGACATCTTCAGTACCCTACAAACGTTATTGGGTTCGCAGTACGTCAACGACTTCACGTTGCAGCAGCGGAATTATCGCGTGTACGTCCAGGCAGACAGCGACTTTCGCTCTAAGCCAGAGGACATTAACCAAATTTACGTTCGCTCTGCCCAAGATCAGATGATTCCCCTGAGCAATTTGGTGACAATTACACCAACAACTGGGGCGCAAACAATCAACCACTACAACTTGTTCCGATCCATTGAAATTACTGGCTCTCCAGCTCCTGGCAACAGTTCTGGACAGGCAATTCAAGCGATGCAGCAGATTGCTCAGAGATTGTCGTCGGCAGGATTGGGCTATGAATGGTCGGGGACTTCGGCTGAAGAATTAGAGTCTGGGGGTCAAGCGCCGATTATTTTTGGGTTGGGATTAGTCTTCGTATTCTTGGTGCTGGCAGCTCAGTACGAAAACTTTATCGACCCGTTAATTATCATGCTGGCAGTGCCTTTGGCAATCTTTGGGGCACTGTTAGCCCAGTTGATGCGCGGTTTCCCCAATGATATTTACTGCCAAATCGGTCTGGTAATGTTGATTGGTTTGGCAAGTAAAAACTCGATTCTGATTGTGGAATTTGCCAACCAGTTGCGAGATCAAGGGCTGTCGATTACCAAAGCGGCGGTGGAAGCGTCACAACAGCGCTTACGTCCAATTTTAATGACGGCGCTTTCGACCCTAATTGGCATCTTTCCACTCGTGATTGCGACTGGGGCAGGGGCAGCAACACGACAATCGCTAGGAACTGCTGTCTTCGGTGGGATGTTTATCGCTACGTTCTTGAGCCTGTTTGTAGTGCCAATTTTATACATTGTGGTTAAGTCGATTAGCGATCGCCTCAAACCCGGTGGTCGTCCTAGACCAAGACATCAAGAGCATACCCCAGTCCCTAGAGAGGTGGTAGCCACTGAGGAGCTAACTCCGGGAGGTTCCAGAAAAGAATAGGTACTAACGGCTGCTAGTTTTTGCGTTCGCCTACGGCATCCTTGTCAAAGGCGATCGCATTTTTTTTTCTCACAGGGCGATTCTCCATATAGCAGTCGCCAAGGTAACTCTTGACTCTCGCCAAATACTGAAACCTTGATCAGTTGTTAATCTTTTGCCCTCTGCCTTTTCTCTTCTGCCTTTTCCCGTCATGCGTTCCGCTACAATGAAGATTCCCAAAAGTACGGGCAGCATCTGAAGCTGGTATCTTTAGATCTGACCGAATTTCGACTCGCCAAAGGCTTCGTTCCTACAGCGAAAAGCTAGGAGCTAACCGCTAACCCATGTTAACCAGCGTTGAGCGTCTATTATTTGTCAGGGCAGTCCCGATTTTTCAGGAATTGCGGGATGATTTTCTTGTCCGTCTTGCCTCCGTGATGGAGGAGTTCTCCTTTCCTGCCAACCACACGATTTTCACCCAAGGAGAAGAAGGGCGATCGCTTTATATTATTGTTGAAGGTTCGGTACGGGTTCACATCGGCGATCGCGATTTAGCAAAGCAGGCGAAGGGAGGCTTTTTTGGGGAAATGTCGCTATTCGATGCCGAACCTCGCTCAGCTTCAGTCACCACTTTAGAGAACTGTGAATGTCTGGTGCTCACCCAACTCCAATTGTATGATGCGATCGATGAGACACCGGGAATTGCAATTAATATCATCCGGTTGCTTTCCCGTCGCATTCGAGAACTGAACAGTAAGTTGAATGCTTACGAGATTAAAAATCCATCCTCGGATTTGAGTAGGACGGCAACTAATTTGTAGGACTTAGGGAGATCGGTATTAGTCTTTGTAAACTTTTTTTTCAATGTGGGATAACTGCTCCTCTATTTCAAAATGGTTGAACTGCTCCCATTGATCAGCGATTGTCAGAATTTGCCCAATCAAACAGTAGGCGTTTTGCGAACAGGACAGAGCGATCGGTCCCACAGAGCCGTCCTCAAGGGCGGTATCCTCAAGAACCGCAAGGTTTTGCTCTAGTTCCCGCCGTGCATCTTTGAGTAATTGACCGAGCCGTTTGGCGTTGCGTTTTTGGGCTTTGGCTTGTTGACGTGTAAGTAACATATCGCTTCATTTAAACCTCTACTATTGATACTTCAACTGTAGAAGGCTCTTATCAGGTAAGAAAGCAGCAATATGCAACTCTGTCAAGTGGCCAAGGGGCAGGTGTTAGGGTGCATCCCGTTTTTGCAAATATATCTTAAGTACTCAGCACTCAAGGTTCCTAAACGGTTGCTCCCGCTACGATTGCCGCTTCTTCCCGATCGCGCAGGAGTCCCATAACTTCATCCTTGTAGTGTTGAAACTTGGGATGACGCTTGATGTGATAAGTGCGATCGCCATTTTCACAGGGTAAGTCAATCCTCAGTTCCTGCTTGATCGTACCAGGTCGCGCACTCAACACATAGATGCGTTGGGACAGAAACACTGCCTCTTCCACATCATGAGTAATCATGAAAATCGTTGTCTCCGTTTGTCGCCAAACTTGGAGCAGGAATTGCTGCATTGCTTCTTTCGTTTGAACATCCAACGCTCCGAACGGCTCATCCATGAGTAAAATCTTAGGTTGAGAGGCGAGTGCGCGTGCGATCGCCACCCGTTGTTTCATCCCACCCGATAGTTCTTTAGGTAACGCCTTGGCAAACTGGGACAACCCAACCACTTCTAGATAATAAGCAACCCGTTGCCGTCGTTCCCCAGGACGCACACCTTGCAGTTTCAACCCAAACCCTACATTCTCCGCTATATTCATCCAGGGATAAAGCGTATAGTTTTGAAACACCATCCCTCGGTCTGCCCCGGGTCCGGTGACGCACACCCCATCCACGCGCACCTCGCCTCCAGTAGGAGCATCCAAGCCTGCAATTAGGCGCAAAAGCGTTGACTTACCCGAACCACTCGCACCAACCGCACAGACAAATTCGCCCTCTTCAATATGCAAGTTAATATCTTTTAGGGCAACAACTGTACCGTTCCGAGTAGGGAATTGCTTATAAAGCTGAGAAACTTCTAAATGCATAAAACTTGCTACCTAATGGCTAAACCTGAATCTGTGGTAAGTCCTACTAAACCTCTCAACCCAACTAATCCTTAGCCCAACGGCAGGAAACTCGCAGTAGCAACCGAAACAAAAGGTCGATCGCTAGACCAATCAAACCAATGGCAATCAGCCCTACAAAAATCTCATCCGTCCTGAGAAATCGTTGAGCAACACTAATTCGGCGTCCCAACCCTTCCGTCGCTGCTACCAACTCTGAAACAATCACCAAGTTCCAAGACGCTGCCATATTGACCCGACAAGCATCAATAATGGCAGGCAATATGTACGGGAAAATAACTTGCAGTAAAACTTGCTTGCGCTGACCTCCCAAAGTATAGGATGTTTCGATGAGTTCCTTGGGAACAAACTTCACTGCATCCATTACCAT
>JAIUYC010000449.1 GCA_020216575.1 Coleofasciculus sp. S288
AGTCGCACGCGGGAAGACCAACGATCGAAGGTAGGAGAACAGACAGAAGAGAGGCAAGTTTACAAAAAGCCGATAATGCGAGATGTCTGGCGTCATGAGGCGGAAGTAAGCGGACTGAATCCAGGCGATCGCATTCCGTATCGAGTCACGAGCGTCCTGGAAGATGGGCAGCGTATCAGCAGTAACCAGTTTACCCTCGCTCCTGCGCCACAACCGCAGACACCCCTAAAAATTCTACTCACCTCTGACCACCAAATGATGCCGATGACCGCAGCCAATCTGCAAAAGGTGACAGAAACCATCGGGCAAGTTGATGCGATTTTCCTCGCAGGCGACTTGGTGAATATTCCCGATCGCGCGTCCGAATGGTTTGATGATAATCGAGGAGGAGCCTTCTTCCCCTGTCTTCAAGGCCGTGCGCACTACGAACTGGAAAAAAATGGCGTCAAAACTACTTACACGGGTGGCAAGTTGATTCAATCTGCCCCACTGTTTCCAGCAACTGGCAACCATGAGGTAATGGGGCGCTTTTCGATGGATAATAGCTTGGGCGAACAGTTTGGTGACCCTTACCCCCTTGCTGCTGCCAAAGCACTTTATCAACAAAAAGCCAAGTATTTAAACCCCGCGAATGACCCAAAGTTGCGAGATACTTGGCTGAAAAATAACACGTTTAATACCATTACCTTCAACGAGATTTTTACCCTACCCCAGAGCAATTCAGGTGGGGAGAATTACTACGCCGTCACTTTTGGGGACATCCGCTTAGTTTCCCTGTACATCACCAATATCTGGAGGAAACCCAACCTGGACGCAGATACCAGAGGCAGGTATCGCGAACGGAAAAAAGACTTAAACAATCCAGAAAACTGGGGATACGGACAGCATATCTTCGAGGCGATCGCAAAGGGTAGCCCCCAGTACAACTGGTTAGAAGGAGAACTCAACAGCCCGGAGTTCCAGCAGGCAAAGTATAAAATCGTCATGTTTCACCATCCCCCTCATTCCCTCGGTGATAACATTGTTCCTGCTTATACAAACCCCGTGCAGCGGATCGAACGGAATGCTGAAGGACAAATTACAGCAGTGCGTTACGAGTATCCTAGATCCGCAGATTACATCATTCAGGATGTCGTACCATTACTAGAAAAAGCGGGAGTGCAACTAGTATTGTACGGACATAGCCACATATGGAACCGCTTTATTAGCCCTAGTGGGATGCATTTTTTGGAAACATCAAATACTGGCAACACTTACGGTGCTTACATCGGGAACAAAAAACGCAAGCTGCCACCTGGTTACGAAACAGACGACGCTGCGGCAGGTGACCCAAACGGGTTAGAACCAGTGACGCCAACGCTTAACCCACTCAAGGGAGAGGATAATCAACCACTGCCCTATATTTCAAGTAACGATATTACGGCTTTTAGTATCTTAGACACGGGTACAGGTACAGTGAGCAGCTATCACTTTGATACGCGATCGCCCAGCTCGAACGTTGTAAAATTTGATGAATTCCAAGTCGCTCAACCCATTCAATCGAGAAAAACTCCTCGCAAAGCTGTGGCACTTATGGCAGCTATCACCCTAATTTTTACAGCAATAATTATCGCCACTTGGCTAGTTAGCAGCGAACCTCAAAATGTTACCAAACTGCCCTTACTATAGCAGTTCTCAATCTCGTGAGGCACAGAGTGGCTAATTTTGGGGCATAGGGCATAGGGCATAGTATAGCAAAAGGCAGAAGTCAGTTCGCGCAGCGTTCTCCGTAGGAGTAGGCAAAGAGCAGAAGCTTTAGTACCAATACGTGTTCGTTTTAGTCGTTAACTCTGTCCTAACCTTTATGGCGACAGCTATAAATGCAAGTAGGGTGTACCTCACCCCTCCCTTGAAACGCTATATAAAAACCCCTAGCTCCCTTAACCTTTTCCCATCAGTAGACATCACAATTTAGATGCGTGTTAGCTTACAAGGATAGAGCATGAAATAAAAGGCTATTTTGTTCCATCCAAATGTCCATTTTATAGAAGCACATTTATCTCTTTTAAATTAATTTTTTATCCATAGTTCATTAAAATTGACAGACCTTTTATAAAGAAGAAGAGAAGAAAAAACACTGTTAAAATTTACTTAGTTCTAAAGTTAATAACCTTTATTTTTTTTAAAGGCTATAAAAACCAAGGCAATAAAGGCTGTAATTTCTAAATCTACACCCATCGAAAAAACACCAGCTAAGGAATTTGAGATACAATTATTAAAACTCACCTGCTCTTCCTGTATCTACAAAAAGTTATTCGGTGGATTGACGTTCAGTAATAATAGCGATGCAGTGTGGGAAAAAAAAGTTGATAATAGAGAAAATTGCTAAGGCGTTGCTGCAATCTCTCGCCAAATATAGCGGTTCTCTTTCATGTGAGGTACAACACGATCCCCCTAAATCCCCCTTTTTAAGGGGGACTTGAAGCTCAAGGATGTACCTCACGAGACTATGAAACGCTATAAATAAACCTCTAACTGTACATACCTCCGTCACTAGCAGAAGTGGGCTGTTCTAAAGCTCCGGAAAATCGACCTGAATGGAGCTAAGTCACAGCGAAAGTATATAGAGTAGCCTGTGTGCGTCCAAAACCATAACTCTGTTCCTCCTTAGCTATAACAGAGAAATTACGTCCGATTGTTGTGCATCCACCTAGAAACCGCTGGTAAGACAAAAATCAGCGGTTGTCAGCGTTGATGAGGCGTTAAAGTTTTACCGATGATTTTTGACAGCAATTTTATTCTCCACGGATTCTGCAATATCTGGATACCCGGTTTCATAGGGCTTGAGACAGCGAGCGATTTAACAATCGCCATTTCCTACGGCTCAATTCCTCTGCTGCTTGCCTATCTCCTCCGGCGTCCTAAAATTCCTTGGCAGGGAGTGTTCTGGTTATTCTGTGCCTGCCTGATTGCCTACGGTATCACTCAGCTGATATCAGTGTGGTTCCTTTGGGCTTCACACGAATGGCTATCTGGGTTGTTTAGGGTGATGATTGCAGGGGTTTCGTTTTATACAGCAGGGAATCTAGTGCAACGCATTCCTGAAACGTTCAATTTCCCCAGCTCCACTCAACTGGAAGCAGTGAACCAAGCTTTAGCTCAGGAAATCCAGGAACATCAGCAAACCGAAACTGAACTGCGAGAGTTTGCGCAACGGCTTTCCTTCCTCGTCAAGCAGACACCGCTAGCCGTGATTGAATGGACACCTAATTTCGAGGTTAAAGATTGGAACCCAGCCGCCGAAAAAATTTTTGGTTATAGCAAACAGGAAGCCTTGGGGTGTTATGGGCTTGAACTGATTGTGCCTGAAGGGGCTAGGGAACAGGTGAATCAGTCCTGGAGGCAGTTGCTCGTGCAACAGGGCGGAATGCGCAGTACTAATGAGAATCTAACGAAATCAGGACAAACGGTTTACTGCGAGTGGTATAACACGCCACTCGTTAATCCTGAGGGTCAGGCGATTGGCATTGTATCGTTAGTTCAGGATATCAGCGATCGCAAACTTGCCGTTGAGGCATTGCAACAAGCCAAAAACCTTCTAGAACGGCGAGTCGAAGAGCGCACCCAGGAGTTAAAGCAAGCAATTGCTCAACTGAAAAGTGAAATTGAACGGCGTCAGAAGGTGGAAGCCTCCTTGCGAGAGCGAGAGGAGCAGTATCGTTCGGTTGTTGACAACGTTAAAGAAGTCATTTTCCAAACGGATGCCAAGGGATTGTGGACGTTTCTCAATCCAGCTTGGACGAAAATCACGGGGTTTGCGATCGCAGACAGCCTCGGCACTCTCTTCTTAGATTACATTCACCCCGACGACAAGCAACGCAATTTAGAGTCCTTTCAACCCTTAATCGAACACAAAAAAGAATTCTGCCACTACCAGGTTCGCTATCGGACTGCCCACGGAGGTTACCGTTGGATTGAGGTTTTGGCTCAATTAACATTCGACACTAACGGCAATGTGACTGGAACTTGCGGCACCCTCAACGACATCACGGAGCGTTATCTCAGCGAAGCAGCACGGCACATCAGTGAAACCCGATTGCGAAAACAGCATCGCGCCTTATCAGAGCTAGCCCAGTGCCAGACTATTTATAGCGGCAACTTGAGTGCCGCCTTGCAGGAAATTACCGAGAAAGTGACGCGCACCCTGGATGTTGAGCGCTGTAGCGTGTGGTTCTACAACGATGACCGTTCCCTGATTCAGTGCGTTAATCTCTACGAACTCACCCTTAATCGGCATTCAGCAGCATACCAACTCAAAGCCGCAGAATACCCCAGCTACTTTAAAGCACTGGAAGCCAATCGCATCATCGTTGCCGATGACGCTCACAACGATGCCCGCACACAAGAGTTTTCCGCATCCTATTTAACTCCCTTAGGAATTACCTCAAGATTAGATACGCCAATCCGTCTGGCAGGGGTGACAGTCGGGGTAATATGTATCGAACATACAGGACTCAAACGGCAGTGGTCTTTGGAAGAACAGAGCTTTGCCAGCACCACCGCCTACCTAGTCTCTCTAGCCATGGAAGCCAGCCACCGGGCTGCGACGGAGAGAGCACTGCGACAGAGCGAGAAACGATTCCGTTCCTTAGTCGCCAACATCCCTGGTGTAGTTTACCGCTTTGCCTATCAGGGAAAAGGGGCAAGGGGGGCAGGGGAAGCCCGCTTCGCTAGGGAAGCAGGGGGAGCAATCTTTGCCAACGTCTCACAGCAAAATTCCACCTCTACCACCTCTACCACCTCTACCACCTCTACCACCTCTACCACCTCTACCACCTCAACTTCCCCTGCTCCCCCTGCTCCCCCTGCTCCCCCTGCTTCCCCTGCTTCCCCTGCTCCCCCTGCTCCCCCTGCTCCCCCCGCCCTCTCTAACCCCTCTGAATGGA